>JALSPL010000291.1 GCA_026985975.1 Anaerolineae bacterium
TCATGCAGCCAAGCAGCGGCGAGTCTTCGGATTCGTCGCTATTTTCGCGTGGGGCGCAGGGGGCGGTGTGAGCCAGATACCACGTTATGGGCCATGGCGTTTCAAAATGGGGGCGCGTTCTTTTTTTGCCGACTCAAGTCGGGCGCTTCTGGTCTGCGCGACCGTCGGTGCAATTAAAACAACCTTCTACATCTCCTTCCCCGCCCGTTGCGGAGAAAGGCGGCCAGTGCGCCATTGGGCAGCTTTCCCAAGGTTGAAACGCACCCGATGCAAAAATGCTGGGGGAAGTTGACATCGGTGAGGAGCAAATGTATACTACCCAGACACTTTTTTGTTTTTTTTGACTTTTTGGAAAAATTCAATGAATCTGACTCGCAGACAGGAAACCTTCATGCGCCAGCTCCTGGCGCTCTACACCGAATTTCAGGGGCCTATCCATTACAGTGCATTGGCTGAACGCATCGGCGTCAGCCGCATCACCGCCTATGATATGCTGCGGGTGCTGGAAGAAAAGGGTTATGTGGAATCGGTGTATCAACTTGCGCCCGACCGCAGCGGGCCCGGGCGTTCCACTGTGCTCTATCGCCCCACCGAAAAAGCCGATGAGACCATCAATCAACTGGCGGCCAGCGCCGACGCCACCGATTGGCAAAGCCTGACCGATGACATCATCCGGCAAATGCAGACAAACAGTGAAGACGAGGAGATGTCCTCGCTGACCGCGGCATTGCTGGCCCGCATCCCGCCCGAAGGCCCCCCCGAAATCCGCTACTGCACCGAACTCATTACCATTATCGTCCTCAACGTGCGCAATCGCGAGACCAAGACCATGTTCTGCCAATACATCCCCCACATTTTGGGCGACCCGGACCTGGCGTCGGCCGAGGGGTTGATGCTGCTGGCGGGCGGGGCCCTGGGTCTGGTCATCGGCGAAAATCCCGACCAGATCCAGTGGAATCAGGAGTTGGTGATGCACGTCAAGCGTTTTTATCAGTTGGTGGGAAGCATGTCATCGGATCTGCGCCATCAAATGGTGGAAAATTTGCAAACAACCCTGCCCGCCCTGTGCGCTGACGCAGCGCCATCAATGGGAATGCTATGATAAAAAGACAAACAAGATTCTCCATGGGACGGTGGTTGCTGATTGGCTTATTCGCGGCGCTGGCGCTGTCCGGTTTGTGGGGGATGGCCGTGGTTGCTGCGCCCGTCAAAGAAACCGACGCTCCGCCTGCGTCAGCGCCACGGCGCGCGGTCGTGGGCGGAGCCGGCGCGGGCCTGCGCGCGACGCCCGGCGGCCCGGTCATCGAGACCCTGCCCCTGGGCGCGGCTCTGTGGGTCAGCGGGCGCACCGCAGACGCTCGCTGGCTGCAAGTGGCGCTGGATGACGGGCGGGATGGCTGGGTGCGAGCCGATGAGCTCGTCGCCTTTGGCCTGGCGCTTGTCCCGGTGCTGGATGTGCAGGTGCTAGCTGGGACGGACGCTGCAGAAGACGCTGAAAGCGCAACCGGGGCGGAAAATGCTTCCTCGCTGACTGCCCGCGTGAACACGGGGCAACGCAACCTCAATCTGCGCCGCGGGCCGGGCGTGCGTTATGGTGTTGTCGGCGTCGCCCGAAATGGCGAGGAGTTGACGGTGGTCGGGCGGAATGAGTGCGGCGATTGGCTGCTGCTGGACCTGCCCGGCGGCGATGATGTGGCCTGGGCCGCGGCCCGCTATCTCGACTTTTCGGGCCATGTGGCCCAACTCCCGGTTTCGGAGCGCCTGAGTCAGACCCGGGTGGTGAGCAGCGCGGAAGGTTACAGACCAACGTCCGGGCTTTCGGGCAAGCTGGTCTTCCAGACCCGCAGCGGCGGCCCCATCATGGTTTATGACCTGGCGACGGGGAGCTCCCGCCGACTGACCGCGGGCATGGACCCGGCTATCAGCCCTGACGGCAAGACCGTGGCTTTTATCCGCGATGGCGGCGGCGACTCGGGCCTGTATCTCATCGACATCGACGGCCAGAATCAGCGCCGCATCTTCATCGAAGGCAAGCTGCGCACGCCCGCCTGGAGCCCGGACGGCGGCTGGATCACGTTTAGCCGCGTGGTGGGGCAAACAACATGCCGGGATGTGGGCCACGGCGTCTGTCTGCCCGACGCCCCCTGGCTGGGGCAGTTTCCGCTCAGGGTTTTCGATGTGCGGGGTCTGAGCCGGGTGGACGCGAATGGCGGCTCCTTTGTCGATTGGCCCGCACAGAAGCAGGCTTTTGCCCCCGATTGGGGAGAGGACGGCATTGTCTACCAGAGCCAGGCGGGATTGCAGATCATCAGTGGCGGGCCCGACGCGGCCACCCGCCCCTTGCTGAGCGATCCCGGCTACAGCGATCCCGCGTGGCGGCCCGATGGCGGCGCTATCGTCTTCGTCAGCCTTGAGAAAGACCATCGCGAGATCTTCCGGGTCAACGCCGATGGCTCGGGCCTGGTGGCGCTCACCCGCCCCGGCGATTTCATCGAGAACCCGCGGCCCGTGCAGCACGTGGCCCCGGCCTGGAGTCCCGATGGCCGTCATCTCGTCTATCTCAGCGATCAGAATGGCGACTGGGCGCTCTATGTGATGAACGCGGACGGCGGCGAGCCGCGCAAGCTTCCCCTCGACGTCCCCATCTCCTACCGCTATCAGGGCGAGCAGGTGGTGAGTTGGGGCAGGTAATGAGATAGCGGGTATTGGATATTGATGGCGGCAAACAAGAGGCGCCAGATGACCGATACCCAGTATCCAGTATCCAATCATCAAAAATCATTTTCCAAGGATATATCGCATGAAAAAATCAGCTCTTC
>JALSPL010000292.1 GCA_026985975.1 Anaerolineae bacterium
ACCCTCAAACTCATTGAAAAATGGACCTGAATTGCTCCACGATTAAATGCAGTCTTACCCCTTCCCCTTGTTACTGAAACTTTAACAAATTGTCACAAACTTGCGGCCCGGGCGTTTTTTCGACCGGGCCGCACACCCCAAAGCATTAGGAGGCTTTCCCTCACAAGGAGGGCAAACCCACTATTTGTTAGATGGCTTGCCAGCGAACAAAGGTTACACCTTTCGGATGCGTCCGTTTCTGTCGCCCCTGAACGCGCAAAAACCTCCTCTCCGGCTGGAAAGAAGGCTGCGAGTTGAATCGATTGCGTTATGTGCGAAAGGCGCTCAGACCTTGGGCGTCAGCATATTGGCAATCTGGCGAATGAGGGTGACGCCCGCAATGGCGACCGCGATCCACTCCCTGAAGCCCGGCTGGATGTCAACGCTATCTTCGCCATACCTTTCGACCAACTGTAACTGCTCTTTTTTGGTCTCGGCGAGGACGACGCCGATGCCCAGTCCGAGAATGGCTCCCAGAGCCGTCGCAGTGAGAATGAGCTTGCTTTGGGTTTTGTTCATTGTCGATTATCTCCTGGTGCGTTGCTTGGGCGCAGCGGCAATAGAGCCCAATGTCCGTGTAGTGCGCGCGATGGTTGTTTCCGCTTTGACTATCGGGCGTGCAACCTTTTGGCTGTATTGTTGAGTGATATTTTTGATCTGGCGGGAATAGCGGCGTCCTTGCGGCAGGCCCGTCAGGCGCAGCCAGCCGGTGGCAATGCGAAATCCCTTCCAGAGATAATAAAAAATCAAACCGTAGATGATGCCGATGACGATCGCTTCAATCGCCAGCAGGATGATGGATACGTCGCGCCAGTCGCCAAGAGTCATGATATTTTCCGAAAGGGGTGTTTTAATTTTCTGTTCGTCGATTGCTGTTTTTCATCCGAATTGTAGCAGACATAGGGCGTGAATCCAAAAAGAGCGGGGGAGGCGGGCGCGTTTCAGTTTTGGCGGTGGTGGGATTATCGCCCGCTAATGTCCGATGATTTGACAGGATTCTGACGCCCATTTACACTTGTGGCAGGAGAATTCTCATGTCCTCACAGCACAGTCAGCGCAAGGCGGATCATATTCGGATCAATCTCGAAGAGGATGTCTCTTTTCCCAACCTCACAACTGGCTTCGAGTATTTTCGGTTTGTGCATCAGGCGTTGCCGGAGCTGGATTTGGCGGCGGTGCAGACGGAGGTTTCAGTATTCGGCAAGCGCTTGCAAGCGCCACTGCTGATTTCTTCCATGACCGGGGGCGCGGCGGAGGCGGAGCGCATCAATTTGCGCCTGGCCGAGGCCGCCCAGGCTGCGGGCGTGGCCATGGGCGTGGGCTCCCAACGCGTGGCGTTAGAGTCGCCCGAGCAGGCCCGCTCCTTCCAGGTGCGTCGCGTAGCTCCCGACATCCTGCTGTTCGCCAACCTGGGCGCTGTGCAGTTGAACGAGGGCTACACTGCCGTGGATTGCCTGCGGGCCGTGGAGATGATCGAGGCCGACGCCCTCATCCTTCATCTCAACCCCTTGCAGGAGGCGGTTCAGATGGGCGGCGATGTGCATTGGGCGGGTCTGGCCTCGAAGATCGAGTCGGTTTGCCGGGCGCTGCCTGTGCCGGTCATCGCTAAGGAGGTGGGCTGGGGCATTTCGTCTCAGACCGCACAGCTTCTGGCGGACGCGGGCGTCGCCGCCATCGATGTGGCGGGCAGCGGCGGCACTTCCTGGTCGCAGGTCGAATATCATCGCAATGATGATCCCCTGATGCGACGCCTGGCCCGCACCTTCGCCGATTGGGGCATTCCCACCGCCGAATCATTGCTGCTGGTGCGCGAGACTTTGCCCGGGATGCTCTTGTTCGCCAGCGGCGGTCTTCGCACCGGCGTCGATGTAGCCAAAAGCATTGCTCTGGGAGCTGACCTGGCGGGCATGGCTGCGCCCTTTCTCCATGCCGCGGCCGACAGCGCCGAGAAGGTGGCCGCTGAGATCACAGCCGTGGTGACCGAGCTGCGGGTGGCGATGTTCGCCAGCGGCGCTCGCGATCTTCAAGCCTTGCGCGACCCCGGGCGTTTGACTGAAATAACTCCTGTTGTGCATTAACCCCACGCAAGAAAGCGATTTCTTCCCCAAAGGCGTCTCCTCGCCAAACCTGTCAGGTTCCCACCCGCAAGGCCGCATGCGCAGCCCAATGGCTCATCGCCAGCTTGTGCGGTTAGCAGATCTGGCGGCATGGAACCTGTCAGGTTGTGCATAACGAAGACCCTCTGTGCCGTTGCCATTTTTCGCTATTTTTGCGACTATCGTTGCTGATTCCCTCCTGTTTTCAGAGAATCCAGGAAAAGAGGAGTCGCTCTATTTTATCACCCAGGATGGTGCGTTAATCGATATGACCAATTTTGCGCAATTCAGCCGACAATGGCTTCCTCAAATCGAAACTGAAATGCAGGCGCTTCTCAGCAACGAGCCCCCTGTTTTGCGGGGCATGTATGGCATGATGCGTTATCACATGGGATGGGAAAATCAACAGGGAGCGCCCGAGCAATCGCCAGCGGGCAAGCGCATTCGGCCCCTGCTCACGCTGATGACCTGCCAGGCTGCGGGCGCGAACCCCTCTCATGCCCTGCCTGCTGCCGCCGCTGTGGAATTGCTACACAACTTTTCCCTCATCCATGATGACATCGAGGATCGCAGCCTCACGCGGCGTCATCGCCCCACCGTGTGGTCCTGGGCGGGCCAGGCCCAGGCCATCAACACCGGAGACGCCCTGTTCGTCATCGCTCATCTGGCCCTG
>JALSPL010000293.1 GCA_026985975.1 Anaerolineae bacterium
AGGGCGCTGCGGGCGTTCTCCGTCGCCATGGCCACCAGCGCCTTTTTCTCGCCTCGCTTGGGCACGCGCAGGGTCACTTTGGCCCCGCGCTTGCTGTGCAGCCATTGCTCGATGATAGCCGTTTCGTCCAGCTCCACCGGCAGCAGGATTTGCGGGGGCAGGTATGCGGCTTCGTCATAAAATTGTTGGATGAAGGAGGCCAGCAGGGCCTGATTCTCCTCCTCGCCCGCGCCCTCCAGCATGAAGGTCTCCCGTCCGATGAGGCGGCCGCGGCGAATGAAGAAGACCTGAGCGCAGGTCTGCCCCTTATCCTGGGCAAAAGCGATGACATCCTCATCCTCCTGCCGGCCCGAAACCACCTTCTGCCGCTCCACGATGCGCTGCGCCGCCTTGATCTGATCCCGATACATGGCCGCCCGCTCGAATTGCAAGCGCTCCGCCGCCTGCATCATGCGCCGATTCAGCTCCGCCATCACCTCATCGGTCTTGCCCTCCAAAAACTGGCACAGCCCGTCGATGATGGCCCGGTACTCCTCCTTGCTCACGGCGCCGATGCACGGGCCTGCACAGCGTTTGATGTGAAAATAGAGGCAGGGACGTTGATCCCGGCCGGTGATCACCCGGTTGCAATCGAGATAGGGGAACACCCGGCGCAGCGCCTCCAGGGTCTGGCGCACCGCGCCGCCGCTGGTGAACGGGCCGTAGTAGCGGGCGCCGTCGGGCAGCATCCGCCGCACCACCGACACCTTGGGAAAATCATCCTGCCAATGCACCTTGATATAGGGATATTGCTTGTCGTCCTTGAGGCGGATGTTGTATTGGGGCCGATAACGCTTGATGAGCTCGTTTTCCAGGATCAGCGCTTCCAGCTCGGTATCGGTGACCACCCACTCCACATCAGCGATGTCGGCCACCAGCCGCCGCGTCTTGGCGCTGTGCGCCCGCTGCTCCTGGAAATAAGAACGCACCCGATGACGCAGATTCACCGCTTTGCCCACATAGATCACCCGGCCCTTTTCGTTGCGATAGAGGTAGCAGCCGGGCTGTGAGGGCAGTGTTTTCAGTTTGGCGACCAATTTGGGGGAGAGTTCGGGTTTGGACATGGGAAAATGATTGCGTCACATAACTTTCTTGCAAGGAAATTACAGATAAAGTAAAATAGGAAATAACATCATCCTGAATCAGGGAGAAATGGAATGCCCCAACTTGTCAAAATTACCCGCGGCGGACAAATCACGATTCCCGCAGCGATACGCAGAAAACTCAATATGGATGTGGGCGACTATGTCGAGATCGAGGTCGTCGACCAGCGCCTGATGTTATCGCCAAAGCACCTGGTGGACAAGAGCCAGGCCTATTTCTGGTCGGAAGCATGGCAGAGCCAGGAGCGGGAAGCGGAGGCTGACATTCATGCGGGCCGGATCAAGGAATTTGATTCGCTGGAAGCGCTTTTTGCTGATCTGGATGGCGAGGATTGATGAGAATTGCCCGCACGGAACGCTTCAAAAAAGCGTATCGCAAGCTGGAAAAACATGAACAGATGCGGGTGAAAAAATCACTGTTGCAGTTGGTACAGGATCGTAATCACCCGGGGTTGCGCATAAAACGGGTGAAGGGGACGTCCCACATCTGGGAGATGCGAGCGGGACGGGATTTGCGCATCACTTTCGAGATACGGGATGATCTTTATCTCCTGCGCAATGTTGGGCATCACGATGCAACACTGCGGCGTCCATGATGGATTGCCTGAAACAGACTGATCTCATGCACGTCATGCCCTGATCGAAACCGGTAATTGGCGTAGATGAAAAGGGTGGGAGGGAGATTGATGGAGATTCGGGAGAGATTCAGAATCTCAATGAATCTCAATGAATCTCGATGTATCTCCACAAATCTCAGACGTCTGCAAGCGTCATCGTCTTCCGCCCATCGTCAGGTCGCCGCCTATCTTCGTCGTTCCGCGGTGAACTGGCGCTCATCGAAACATATCCTGCTCGCGAGGGCGCAGGATATCGGCCAGCTTGCCCTCGCCGCGGCGGTAGGGGACGTCACGCATGTGGATGATGGGCAGGCCCTCGTCGGTTCCGCCCTGCAGCAATGACGCAGCGGCCGCGATTTCGTCCGCCGTGCCCAACACGGTGATGCGCATCTCCCGCCCGAATAGATCGCTGTCGCCGCGCTTGTCGGTCAGGGGCAGCAGGCCCGCCACGCCGATGGCCACGCCCACGGTGCCCCGTCGCCAGGCGCGTCCGTGACTATCATTGATGACAATGGCCGCATCCGCACCGGTGGCCGAGTGCAGGGCCATGCGCAGCGCCCGGGCTGAAGCGTCCGGATCTTCGGGCAGCAACAAGGCCACATCCTCCTCCCCCACATTCGACTGATCGATGCCTGCGTTGGCCGAAATGAAGCCCAGCCGATGCTGGACGATGATCAAGCCGGGCCGGATGCGCACCACCTCTGCAGATTCCGCCAGGATGAGTTCCACCAGGCGCGGGTCTTTGCCCAGGCTCTCGGCCACCGCCCGAGCCGAAGGAGATGGGGTTACATCATCCAGCGGCACATAGCGCCCCTCGGCCTTGGAAACGATTTTGGAAGCGTACACCAACACATCGCCGTCGGCCAGTGCGATGCCCGCCCGGGCCAGGCCCGCCAGCGTGATCGCTGCCAGATCATCGCCCGGCTGCACCATGGGGATGTCGGGCAGGGCGGTGAGGCTGATCTGCGGAGAAAAGGGAGACTTTTTCATAGCAATTGGCGTGAGATATTCAAGGTCCCGCAGACCTTGAATGTCTTTTACGCGTCGATGCCGGTGATGCGGATGCCGGCGTTGCGGGTTTTGTAGATGGCGTTGATGGAGATGAGCACCGCGGTCAGGCCCTCAGCCACGGCCGCATTTTGCAATGCGCCAGCATGAACGCCGCGCATGCCCGCAGCTTTGGCCAGAGCGATGGCGATATTCCGATCTGCTCGCTTGTTGCCGCACACCAGCACATCGCAATCGATTTGATGATCGGGATCCACCAGATGGTGGGCGCTGACATTCTGGAAGGCGGCGACGACGCGAGTTTCGGGCCCCACCTGGGCCTGGGCCTCCATGGCCGCAGAGCCGCCGGGCGCGGGCGCGTAGCGCCCTTTCTTCTCGCCCAGCAGGGGAGCCACCACCGTCACCAGCACCTTGCCCGCCAGCTCCGGCTTGATGCTTTCGATGATCGCTTGCTGAGATTCGTAAGGCACAGAAAGCACCACGACATCGGCCATTTTCGCCGCTTCAGGATTGCTGGTTCCGCGTAATTTCACGTCACCCAGCCTCTCTCGCAATTCTGCAGCGACCCGCCGCCCCTTCTCCGCTCGCCGTGAACCAATGACGATGTCCAGGCCCGCCTGGGCCCAACGCATGGCAAAGCCGGAACCTTCCGAACCTGTGCCGCCGATGACGGCGATCACGCCTAATGTTTGTCTCTCTGTCATAAATAAAACTCCTGTATCATTGGGTTGGAAAATGAAGAACGGGAAAAGTATAGCACGGTCATCATAGCCACGCCATTTTACCTGCTTTCTGAAAAAACTGTCATATTTTTTCGGTGCAGACTTCATCCGCTTTTCACCTGTAGCGACTATACTTGAAGATAAGCGCCTTCCTTCTTTCTTCCTCCACATTCTTCATGAGTCGTTTATGCGCACCCTTATCCCCGCTATCCTCATTCTTTTCATTCTGGGCCTGATGCTCCTGCTTTCGCCGATTCTGGCCGCCGAGCCCTCGCCGACCCCTATCGCTCCGCAGCCGCTTTCGGCGCTGTCTCCCATGGGGCTGGGCGAATGGCGTAAACAAACCAGCCACACCAGCGCCGATTTATACGCCGTACAGTTTCTTGACGACCATCTCGGCTTTGCCGCCGGCGCCGCCGGCGTCTTGCTGCGCACATCCGATGGCGGCGCCACCTGGCATCCTCTCGACACCGGCGTCCATGCCGCCATTCGCGCTATCCACTTTTTCGACGCACGGCATGGTTGGCTGGCCGGAGACGCGGGCCTGCTGCTCTACACCGACACTGGCGGCGACTCCTGGATTGTGAAAAACCTGCTTTATCCCGGCGATTTTCACGCCCTCAGCTTTTTCTCGGCCGACAATGGCTGGGTCGCAGGCGATTCCGGCGCGCTTTATCATTATGATGGCCAGGATTGGAGCCAGATGTCGCTTTCCACCCAACTGGATATCTTCGCCCTGGCGTTCATCAACGCCCAAACAGGTTGGGCCGCAGGCGAGGACGGCATCATCCTGCGCACCACCGATGGCGGCCAGCACTGGAGCACGCAGACGTTGGGGGGAACGGACGCCTTCTACAGCCTGACTTTTGCCGACGATGCTTATGGCTGGGCCGCGGGCGCGGCGGGCGTTATACTTTACACCCAGGATGGCGGCGTGCATTGGCGGCCTCAGGCCAGCAGCGTCTCCCGCACCTTGCGCGGCGTCTCTATGGCTGATCGTTTCACCGGATGGGCCGCCGGTGATGACGGACTGGCCCTTTACACCGGCGATGGCGGCGCCACCTGGCTCCAGGATAATCCGGGCACAGGCTTCACACTGAGGGCCGCCTCTGCACCGGAGCCGCGACGGGCCTGGCTGGTGGGCGACGCCGGAACCATCGTGAGCTGGCGGGACCCGCGCCCCACGCCCACACCCACGGCCACGCCTACCAGCACGCCCACCCCTACTGCCACGCCCACGCCCACCCCGACGCCCGGAGAAATCACCCTCTTCGTCTTCTTCGACCATGATCGCAATGCCGCCTACACGGCAGGAGACACCGCTATCAGTGACATGGTCATCACCCTGAAAGACGCCCAAAACATCATTCGCGGCGTCGAGATCACCGACGTCCGCGGCCAGGTTACATTCCCTGATCTTTCGTCAGACGCCTACACGCTGTGGGCCGCCCCGCCCCTGGGATATTCACCCACCACCAGCTATCCGGTGGCCGTAAATCTGGGCCCGGGCGAGCATCAAACCCTGCAATTGGGCTTCTCGTCCGATTACGCCTATAACTATATGCCGTTGATCCGCAGATAAAAACGCCTCATGTCTCTTCACATTTCTCACCATCCGCCTAAAATTCCGCAATCTCTTGCTCGCAGTATGGCCCGATGGTATAATGACACTCCCAACAGCTCTATGTCAACCAAATCAAATTCCCCACAAATTCCTATGCGCATTCTGGTTGTAGATGACGATCCTCCCAGCGTAAAAATGACGGCGTTTCTTCTGCGTGAAGAAGGATATGAGGTGATGGCTGCCGACAACGGCAGCGACGCCCTGGCCCTTATCGAGCAAGAAGCCCCCGACCTCATTCTGCTCGATGTGATGATGCCCGGCCTCGATGGTTTCGAGACTTTGCGGGAAATCCGCTCTCGCTACGCGATCCCCGTTATTTTTCTCTCCGCCAAAGGCGAGACTTCGGATCGGGTGGCGGGCCTGGAAATGGGCGCCGACGATTACCTGTCCAAACCCTTTGAGCCCTCGGAATTGCTGGCCCGGGTCAAGGCTGTGCTGCGCCGCACCGAAGCCTACGCCCTGGGCGAACCCTCGGATCGCATTGAAACCGGCGGCATCCATCTGGACCCACTCACCAATCGCGCCGAATTGCCCAACGGGCGCACGGTGGAGCTCACCCCCATCGAAACGCGGCTCTTGCACACCCTGATGCGCAACGCCGGACGCGTCCTTACCCATGACCAGTTGCTCAACAGCGTCTGGGGAACCAACTACGGGGGCTATCCCAATCAGATTGCCGTTTACGTGCGTCGGTTGCGCACCAAAATCGAGGAAAACCCGGACGATCCCCAGCATCTGGTCACTGTTCGGGGCGTGGGATATCGCTTCGAAGTTTGAGCCGTCCCTTCTTCCGCTGTTCACCGTCAGGGGACTTGGACGGGCTGCGCATCGCCGCCCCGCATCCAGCGTCCCCTTTTTCCTATCTCACAAGAGCAGGCGCATCCTTATGAGCATCAGATTCCAACCCGCCCTTCGATTGATTCTTGCGTCATTCACTGCAGCGCTTCTGCTATTGGCGTTGCCGGTGTGGATGTTTGCATTCGTTGCGACCGACAACGCCCCGGCCCACTGGACGCAATTCCAACCCCCCACGGACGCGTGGCAGAATACACGAACGTTGCAAGCATCGGTGGTGGTCACCGACAGCGACGGGCTGACAAACCAGGCCGCCTACCAGTATTCGCAAGATGGCCTTAACTGGAGCGGCTGGATTACCGAGCACCTGCAAGTGGGCGGCGGGATTTCCACCACGCGTTATCTCACGATTACATCACTTGCTGTGGATGAGGGCGCGAACTACGTTCAATACGTCATCACCGACGCCTTAGGCGCTATGGAAACCAGCCCCCTGGCGACCATTCAGGTTGACGTCTCAGCCCCGGCCCCGCCTGCGGATCTGCAACTGACGCCCACCGGCTGGCAGACAGCCGCCGATGCAGCCTGGACGGCCACCTGGCAGAACCCGGATGATCTCAGCGGCATCGCCGCCGCCTGTTACAAAATCGGGACCGCCCCCATAAACAGTCAGGATGGTCAGTGCGTAACCGGTGACGATATTCAGCGCCTCGATGGCATCGCGCCGCCCAATGAAGGCAGTTTCGATTTTCATCTCTGGTTACGAGACGCAGCTGGCAACAGCGCAATCACGCACTCGGTCATGATTACCGACGGCATTCAGTGGGATATGACGACGCCCAGCGTGTTTATGGATGTTTTGGGTCCCATCGGCGACAACAATTGGTTCACCGGCACGATCAATGTCACGATTATTGCAACAGATGGCCAATCGGGCGTTGATGAAGTGGCTTATGATCTGGATCAGCAGGGATGGACGGCGGGACGTTCTCTGGCTATCGACGAAGATGGCGTTCACACTCTTGTCGCCCGCGCCATCGATAAAGCTGGCCTCAGCGCCGAAACGGCCCCGCGCGAGCTAAAGCTGGATCATCTGGCCCCGACAACAGCGATTGTCATCGAGGGGGATATTGATACGCAAGGGTGGTACGAAACGCCCGTGACCATCACGCTGCAAGCGCAGGACGCCACTTCGGGCGTGGCCGCCACCCAATGGCAGGTGGATGGTGGTCCCTGGCGCCAGGGGGACGCCGCCGTTCTGGATGCAGACGGCAAGCACGTTTTTCGGTTCTACAGCATCGACCATGCGGGGAATGCCGAAGCCATTCAGGAAGAAAACATCTGGATCGATCAGTTTCCTCCCGTCACATCTTATGCCGTGCTTTCTCCCGAAGATCCTGTCAATGGCTGGTATCGAGTTCCTGTCACCGTCACCCTGGTGCCCGCCGATGATGGCATAGGGGTGGACCAAACTTATTATCGTATCAATCGCGGCGCCTGGCAGATCGGAAAGACCTTTATGCTGACTGCCAGCGACGACTATGACATTGATTTTTACTCCGTCGATCTTTTGGGCCGCATCGAAACAGCCGCCAGCATTCCGGGCGGCATTCACATCGACACCATCCCCCCGCGCTCCCCCCGCCCGCTGGATGTGAGACCGAGCAAGTGGAGCAATGTCAATGATTTCGATTTGCTCTTTGCTCTGCCTACGGATCTCAGCGGCATTGCCGGAGCGTATGTCAAGGTGGGAGAGCCGCCGCTTTCTCCCACCAACGGGGCGTGGCATCCGGGCGCCAACAGCACGTTGTCTCACGCCCAGGTCCCCGGCGAAGGCGAATATAAAGCCTATGTCTGGCTTAAGGATAACGCCGGGAATGTGGATCATGGCAATTACGGCGTCTGGGAAGATGCGCTGAGTTTGAAATATGACGCCACGCCCCCGATCACCCAACTGGCTATACGGGGAGATATTGGCAAAAACGGCTGGTACACATCCCCCATCACCGTCACCTTCCAGCCCACCGATGCACTTTCCGGCCCGGCGTTCACCATGGTCAGTCTTGATGACGGCAAGCCGATATCAACGACCTCTCTTTATCTGGAGCAGCAGGATAAACACGTCATTCACTACTACAGTTTTGATGAAGCCGGGAATCAGGAACCCACGCGCCTGGCCACTGTGCGCATTGATTATGATGCGCCCGGCAGCCCCTTGAATCTGGCGGTGCAACCCCATGACTGGACCTTGACCAACGCCTTCACCCTCACCTGGGATAATCCTCAGGATATTTCGGGGATAGGCGCAGCCTATTACCGTGTCGGAGCGCCTCCCAACAGTCCGCAAGACGGCATTCGCATTCCGCCAACCGGCGTTGCTCCCGGCATTAAAGCGCCCGCTGAGGGGGCGTGGGATGTTTATCTGTGGCTTGAGGACACAGCAGGCAATATAGATATCGATTCGCTTGTCATGCGAAAAGATGCGTTGCGCTATGACGTCACCCCGCCTGACTCGGAGTTCAGGATTATCGAGGGCGTTTTGGGAAACGATGATTGGTACATTTCGCCCGTCAAGGCGCTGATTACCCCGCGCGACGATGGCTCAGGGCCAGCAGGCGTGCGATATCGCCTGAATGACGGTGAATGGCGCTTTGTCGAACACAATGCGATCATCGAGGTCGGCAGCACCGGCCATTTTGATTTAGCCTATCAAGCCGTCGATGTCGCAGGCAATCGACAGCCTGTGCAACATGCCTATTTCAAGATCGATGTTGATGCGCCTGGGGCCAGGTTTTCATCTATCAGCCGTTATCAGCGTCAGACCAACTTCCTCGTCTCCTGGCAGGGAAACGATCAGAGCCAGGGCAGCGGCTTGCATGGTTTTGATCTGCAATCGCGAGACGGGCGCAACGGCGCCTGGGTAACCTGGGGATCGACCAACGCTCCCGACACCTCCCGTCGTTATTACGGCAATTATGGCCATCGCTACTTCTTCCGGATTCGCGCTCGCGACAATGCCGGCAATCTGTCCGATTGGGTGGCGATGCCCTGGGGCGTCTACATCGACAGGCTCCAGGATGGCGATTTTGCGACTGGCGATTTCGGGTTGTGGCGGCATGGCGGGGCCTTGGAACAAAGCGTGCTTCTGGCTCCTGGCCCCTCTGGCGACGCCACCGTCCATGTCGCCCAGTTAGGAACGCCCGATTACGGCCCCAACAACGATTTCAGCGTACCAGGAACCGTGCCCGTTGGCGCGGCTGTTATCACGCAAACCATTCGCATCCCCGGCCCATCAGTGATGGATCGGCCCACGCTCACCTTCTGGTACCGCATCCGCACCTATGACGCCCAATACAGCGACCGCTTCCATAAAGTTTATGATACGCTGGACGTACGGCTGCATCTTGGGGCCACGCACCAACTGGTTTTCAGCGATGGTCAACCCTATGATCAATGGCTGGAAACTGAGGGCAAGCAACTGGCCGACCTGGGCTGGCGCCAGGCGTTCATTCCTATCCCCCGCAACATGATCGACGAAAGCATCGATATCAGCATCGAAAACTGGAACCGCAATGATGGCTGGCTCAACACCTGGACACAGGTGACAGATATCCGTGTGTGGGAGCCTTATCAACTCTTCCTGCCTCAACTGACAGGCGGCGGCGTCCCCCTGGCCGCAGCGACCGTCGAAACCCCTGTGCTGCATAGTCTCCCCGCATCTTCCGCCGCCTTACGTTGACAAATAGCCGCCATCTCCACTTCTTATGACGCCCACACCTTCTCTCGATTCTGATTCGCTGAACAGCCAGCCCCTGGACGACGAGGAAGAATTCAGCCTCGACTCCGAAGCTGACAGCATGCTCTCCGAAGCAGAGGTCGCGGAAAACCTCTATGCCGAAGGCATGGCCTACTATCAACAACGGCAGTGGCGGCAAGCGCTGGCGGCTTTTTCGCGCTTGCAGGAATTACAGCCCCAACGCCCGGGCATCGCTGCTCTCATCGATGAAATCAACTGGTTCATCGAACTGGAGGAGATGACCCCGAAACAACCGCAAAATCCGGCCAGCGCTGCTACCGCCACCAGATTGCGGTGGCTGCCCTGGGTCATCACGCTGATCATCCTGGTCACGGCGGCAGTTGTCGTCTTCCTCGTGGCGGGTGACAGACTATTCGGTTTCCCGGGACGCCAGCCGGATCCGGGACTGGTGGAGCTGTATAACGAAGGGCAATCGCAGTTGGCCATTGGCAACTACGATGGCGCTATCGCTGCATTCGAGAGCATTCTCAACCGGGATCCCAATGACATTGCAGCCCAGACGGGCCTCAAACAGGCCCGTCAGTTGCGAGAAATGGCGGAAAAATACAAAACAGCCCAGGAAGCCATCAAAAACAAAGATTGGGATACCGCCCGAACAAATCTGGAGACCATCGTAGCGCAATATCCCGCCTATGAAGACGCCAGCCAATTATTGGATTACGTCACTCGTCAGCAAGAACTGGACGCGCTCTTCAACCAGGCCGTCGCTGCATACAACGCCAATCGATGGGCCGAGGCCATCTCACTTTTCGAAACTATCCAGACCAGGGATGAGACATTTCGCACCGATGCGTTGAAGGAATCGCTATTCATCAGTTATCTTGAGGAAGGAGAACGGTTGATCGAAGATCACGGCGATGATGTAGGCAATGTGAGACAGGCGCTTCAACATTTCAACGCCGCATTGACCATTCATCCAGACAACCAGCGTGCGGCCAAAAATAGACGATTGGCCAACCTTTATTTGACGGCGCTGTTGGCTATTCAGCGCCAGGATTGGCAACAAGCAGCGACAAACCTGGAAGACATTTATATGGTAAATCCTGAGTATGCAGGCGGACGGGCCGCTTGTTTGCTTTATCAAACTTACATTGCGCTGGCAAAAGAGGATATGCGGCAGGAGAAGTATTACAGCGCCCTGAGGTTCGTCAATCGCGCTCTGGCTATCAACCCCATCTGCAACGATCAAAAAGAGGCGCTGAGATTACGTGATGCGTTGCTTGTGGCCATGGCTACGCCCACGCCCACCGCCACCCCTACTCTTACGCCCACCGCCACCCCCACCGCCACCCCCACGCCGACGCTCACGCCGACCATCACGCCTACGTTACCGCCCTCTCCTACTCCCACCGCCACCCCCACGCCAACACCGACGCCGACTATCACGCCCACGTTACCGCCGCCGCCCACGCCTACGCCGCCCCCGCCCCCCCCCCCCCCCCCCCC
>JALSPL010000294.1 GCA_026985975.1 Anaerolineae bacterium
CGCGGATGTGGGCTCGGGCGGGGGCGCGCCCGCCATCCCCCTGGCCATCGCCTGGCCCGCGCTGCGCTACACGCTCATCGAATCCATCGCCAAGAAAGCCCGCTTTCTGGAGCAGGCGGCGGCCGCACTGGGGTTGAATCTGACCGTGGTCAATGCTCGGGCGGAGGACGCGGGCCGGGCGTCAGAACATCGGGCGGGCTACGATCTGGTGACGGCCCGGGCCGTGGCCGCCCTGCCCACACTGGTGGAGCTGACCCTGCCCCTGGCCCGCGTGGGCGGGCTCATCGTCCTGCCCAAAGGCCCCAGAGCGCCGCAAGAAGTGGCGGCGGCGGCGCGGGCCATCGACCTGCTGGGCGGCGAGCTGGTTGATGTGGCGTCGGTGACGATTCCGGGCGTGGAGGAAATCCGCACCGTCGTGGTTATCCGAAAAACAGCCCCCACGCCCGCAACCTATCCGCGGCGGGCGGGCCTGCCCGGGCGCAAACCGCTGACGGGTGCGGGGTTGCGCAAAGACGCGGGATGACGTATGATCACGCGTCCAAATCATTTTTCCGGGAAGGCTTATGAGCATCCAACTTTCAGAACCGCGCGATGATGTGCGGATTACTTTCGAAGATGGTCGGATTTTTTCCGGCCCTGTGGGCGCGCCGCTGGAGGATTTCGTGCTGGCCGCCACCCGCGATGACGGCGAACCCACTGCCATCGCCGCCATTCTGGACAACAAGCTCACCGAACTGGGACGCAGAGTGCTGCGGGATGGCAAAGCCAGCCTCATCCGCCTGAACAGCGCCGATGGCGCCCGCATCTATCGCCGTTCCCTCACCTTTATGATGATTGCGGTGGCCAATCGCTGTTTTCCCGACGCCCGCGTCTATGTGGAGCATTCCACCGTCAATGGCGGCTATTACTGCCGCATCGAGGGCCGGGAGCCATTCTCGTCCGAGGAGTTGCAGCGTCTGGAACAGCGGATGCACGAGGTTGTGGCCGATAATCTACTCATCGAGCGCAAGCGCGTCACCATCGACGAAGCCATTCGCATTTTCGAGGAAGCGGGTGACGAAGAGAAGCTAGCCCTGCTCAAACAACGTCAAAAGCCCGATCTCATCATCTACAAATTGTGGGAAACCCGGGATTATTTCCACGGCTACATGGCTCCCCGCACCGGCTATCTCAAGTATTTTGCCATCGAGCCGGCAGACAGCGGCTTTTTGCTGCGGTTTCCCCGTCAGAATCAGCCCACCACCATCCTGCCTTACACCGCGCCCACGCCTCTTTTCGAGGTGTTTATGCAATACAGCCAGTGGCTGCGGCGGCTGGGCATTCGTAATGTGGCGGGATTGAACGAGGTCATTGAGACGGGGCAGCTCACCGAGGCCATCCTGGTCTCCGAAGCGCTTCACGAGCAGCGGATCGGTGAGATCGCAGATGAGATCGCCCGGCAGCGGGACCGGGTGCGGGTGATCCTCATTGCCGGGCCCTCCTCCTCGGGCAAGACGACCTTCGCCCGACGTCTGGCCGTGCGCCTGCTGGCTGTAGGGCTGCGCCCCTTGCCCATCAGCGTGGACAATTATTTCGTCGACCGCGAACACACACCCCGGGATGAAGATGGCGATTACGATTTCGAGTCCCTATACGCGGTGGATATCGCCTATCTTAATCAGCAGATCAACGAACTCATCGCCGGTAACGAGGTGACGCTGCCCGAGTTCGATTTCGCCACGGGCGAGCGCAAGCCGGGCCTGAAGGTGCGCATCACCCCAAAGCATGTGCTGGTCATTGAGGGCATCCACGGCCTGAACCCCGAACTGTTGCCCCAGGTGGACCCCAACGCCTGCTATCGCATCTATGTCAGCGATCTGGCTCAATTAAATCTGGATCGTTACAATCGCATCTCCACCACCGATGTGCGGCTCATCCGCCGCATCGTGCGGGACGCCCGCAGCCGCGGCTATGGCGCAGCCGACACCATCGCCCGCTGGGAGAGCGTGCGCCGCGGTGAGCGCAAGTGGATTTTCCCCTATCAGAACCGCGCGGATATCATGTTCAATTCGGCGCTGCCCTACGAGCTGGCGGTGTTGCAGCCCCTGGTGCTTCCCCTGCTGCGCCAGATCGAGCCCGACACCCGTGAATGGATCGAGGCCAAGCGCCTGCTCTCCCTGTTGCGCTGGTTCCGCCCGACCGAGCACGATCACGTCCCCTCGGATTCCATCCTGCGAGAATTCGTGGGCGGCTCCATTCTGGAAGACTACCGCCCCTGGATCAATCCCGTGGTCTGATCCGACCGTAAATAGCGCGTCCCCAAATTCCTTCTTCAACTTGACATTTTCGCCCCAACGCCGGATAATTCCCACACAACCCCATACGCCTCCAAAAAGCGATGACGGAGAAAAGTAAGCGGGTGGAAACGCCCAGAGAGGAAGGGTCGCGGCTGCAAGCCCTTCTGCGCAGAACCCCGCCGAAGTTCCCTCCCGAGCTGGTTTGGTGAAGGGCCCGCGCGGGCCTGGTAGTCGAATCCGGCAGCCCACCGTTACCCCGGCAGCCGTTCGTGGAAGAGAGAGATTTATCGAGATTCATAGAGATTGGTCGAGATTACAATCTCCTAATCTCATAGTCTCTCAATCTCTTCCTCCCCCACCGACGGAACTGAGCGCCTCGCGTAGCGAGGAACCAGGGTGGCACCGCGGAACGCATCATAGCGCTTCGTCCCTGCAAGGGCGAAGTGTTTTTTATTTCCATGATTTTTCGAGGATTCCTTTATGTCCGAACTCACCGAATTACATGATCTAC
>JALSPL010000295.1 GCA_026985975.1 Anaerolineae bacterium
CCGGTTGAGGTCTGGATCGAAAGTGACATAAAATCGCTTGGTGGAGGTCCAGTCGCCGTCGCCGCGAAAGCCGCCGCGATAACGATCCAGTTGGGCCACAATCTGCACCCGGTCGCTGGACCCGGCCCGCTCGGCCTCGTTCAGGTCGATATCGATGTCTTTTTCCAGGATTTTGTCATCCGCATCCTGGTAGAGCATCACCAGCCAGGTTTCGCCTTCGCCGCTGGCCGCCTGCGGTTGGGCCACCGCCACCGTGGCGATGGGAGCGGGCGTGGCTGGCGACTGCTGCGCCGGCTGCTGCTGTGACTGCTGCTGGGGCTGGGGCTGCTGATAATCGGGCTGCCGGGGCGCCTCGCCGCCCATCAGTTTGGGCAGGATGAAGATGAAAACCAGCAGCAGGACGAGGCCGATTCCCAGGCAGCCTAGCTTGCCGCCGCAGCCGCCGGGCATGGCGGGCATGGCGCCGCCGCTGCCCAATGAGGGCGGCCGGGGCGAGAAGCCGCCGCCTCCGCCCGATGGCGGGCGCGGGGGCGCGGGCCGGGGCGCGGGCGGGCGTTCGCGGGTGGGCGTAGCCGCCTGCTCGCGCGGGGCGGATGATGAGGTGCGCCGCCGTCGTCTGGCGCGTATGGTGCGTTTTTCTTCGGGCATGAGGCTTCCCTCCCTTTAATCCTTAGGGTGTGTCCTATTTCAGTTGGCGTCTGCCGCCTCGCCCAAGGCTGGATGCCATGGGCTACCGGTGCAAAGGCCCTACGGGCGTGGCAATAGTAGCCCAGAGGGCGAAGACGCATGAACGCCGCAGGACGCACCTAAATCCTTAAGTCCTTGCTCCTACCTTTACTCGCCCTGCGTCGCCGCAGCCAGCATCTGCAGGGCTTCTTGCACGCCCGCAGCGGTTTGCTTTTCATCCAGCCCCGCTTCTGCGGCGGCCTTGGCGATGATGTCCGATTGATCGGGGACTTCCTTCGCCATGGCGCCGATGTCGATTTCATCCAGACGGTCGGCGCCGGAGCGGTTCTTCTGCGACATGAGCATGGCGAGGGCGCTGGTGACCAACGCGGTGGCCTGGGCGGGAGGAATGCCGAATTTTTCGGCCAGGGAAGCCACGATGGGGCCGACGACGGGCATTTGCGAGAGATCCATGCCGCCCGAGCCGCCCATGAGGCCGCCCAACGCACCGCCGAGGCCGCTCCCGCCCCCGCCAGTGAGCGCGCCCAACATGCCTGCGAGATCGCCGCCGCCGGCGCCGCCCAGCATGCCTGCTAATCCGCCCAGTGCGTCTGCGCCCGCGCCCTTGGCTGCACCGGGCGCCGACGCCGCCTGTCCCAACAGGTCATTGAGCGCATTGCCTTTGTCGTCATCATCGGAACCGCCGAGCATGGAATTGAGAAGGTCGTCTGCCATGAGATTGTGTCTCCTTGAAAGTGATGTTGGTAAAAAATTGGAAGTTATATCATAATGATAGGCGTTGACTGTCGTTCACAATCCGCCACAAGAAAAAAACGCGAGGTGACAATCATGAAGAGCAAAGTCAAGGATGTTTTGCGGGCCAAAGGTCGCCATATCTGGGCTGTCTCGCCCGATGACACCGTTTTCAGCGCCCTGCAACTGATGGCCGATGAGAATATCGGCTCGGTGCTGGTGATGGATGGGGAAACGCTGATGGGGATTTTGTCTGAACGGGATTATGCGCGCAAAGTCATTCTTCAGGGCAGGGCTTCTCGGTCGTTGCCGGTGAGTGAGATTATGACCCGAAACGTCATGGTCGTTCACCCGGATGAAAGTATCGATCGCTGCATGACCTTGATGACCCAAAAACACATCAGGCATCTGCCGGTCGTCGAGAACGATAAGGTGGTGGGGCTGATCTCCATTGGCGATGTCGTCAAGACCGTCATCGAAGATCAGGCCTTTTTGCTTTCTCAACTGGAGGCTTACATCACCGGGCAACCCTGATTGACCCTGGCCGCCGTTCAGGCCAGGCGGCGCTGGCCGCGCGGGCGGCCCGAGGTTTTGATGAGATAAATCTGACTGAAACTCTCGTCTCCCAGGCGGGTGAGAATGCGCGGGGCGCTGTTTTGCAATTCCTTCAGGTCTTTATCGGCGGTGGTGATGGTGAAAACCGTCGGCTTGCGGGTGAGATAACGATAATCGATGAGCTGAAAGAGTTTTTCCGCCGACCACACTGAGCTCATCCTGGGATTGAGATCATCCAGCACCAGCAACGGCGATTCCTTGATCTGCTCGAAGCGCACCATCAGCGAGATGTCGGCGCCGGGCGACATGGCCGCGCGCAAGAAATCCATCAGCCGCGGCATGGATATGAACAGCACCTCTGGCTGCTCCTGGCGCACATGGTTGGCGATGGCCGCGGCCAGGTGGGTCTTGCCTACGCCCGATTTGCCGATAAATGTGAGCCATCCCCGCCGGGTTTCGGCGAAATCCCAGGCCGCGCTGCGGGCGTTGGCGAGATTCCTGCGCAGCTCCTCCCGCCCGCTGTCCGGGATCATAAAGTTCTCGAAGATCTGATGTTCGTGCAGGTCCAGTTCGCTAAGTTCCACCAGATGATCGATGTATCCGCCGCCGCGATAATCCGTGGCCAGGATGCGGTGATGCTCCACCAGATCGACATCCATCAGCCGGGAGCGAATGCGGGCGTCCAGGGCGGAAAGCGGGCGGTTGGTGGTGATGACGGTGGGCAGGCGGCGCAGATAGCGGTGGTTGAACAGTTGAAAAAGTTTTTCCTGAGCCCAGGCCGTGGCGCTTTCCGCACCCAGATCATCCAGGATG
>JALSPL010000296.1 GCA_026985975.1 Anaerolineae bacterium
CGGCTTGCGCCTGCTGACAACCAGGCCAGCCAGTGCATCGCCGATGAGGGCCAGGGTCGCCAGAATCGCAGGCAGCCATGCCAGCCCCCTTTCCGGAAAGGTCACCAGCAAAAATCCGGCCAGCAGCGCATAGCCCAGGCCCGAAAACAATGTCAACATCACGCCGACATCGACGCCCGGCGACAGGAATTTCCCTCCCGGTCGACGCATCAACGGCAACGCCTGTTTGAAAATGCGAAGCTCATAAAAAACAGCCAGGCCGGAGATAACGGCCCAGCGTCCCACCGTATCAGGCGCCCAATACAGCAGTAAAAATCGCGTCATGCCCGCCATGACGACAACAGCCACAGCGGCGGCGGTCAGCCAATCGCGGGTAAGACGCTTACGGGCGGAAGCCTGTTGCGTTGATATCGTTTCGGAGGAAGAAGGAGAAGGCATGGCAAAGGGGCGTCTAAAAGCGCTTCTGGCATTACACGCATAACTTTAGCACAGCCCTACTTGACACTCAAACTTCTTTGGCTTACCCTTCTGGGGGATGACGATCTGACGGCATTTCGTAATGTCGGCGGACGTCTCCCTCTCCGACTTCCCCCGCGTCTCTTGGCGCGGGGGAGTGATCCCCAAAATGCGAGGCCAAAATGACCGATCAAATCGAACAAATTGCCGTCTTTATAGACTTTGAAAATATCGCCCGCTGGGCCGAAGAGGTCTTCCTGGATTTTGAATTGACCCCGGTCATCGAGCATCTGCAAAGCCGGGGGGCGCTGGTGATCAAACGGGCTTATGGCGACTGGAGCCGATTTTCGCACTATCGGGACGAGATGATGGAAAATGCCATCGATCTCATTCAGATGTACAGTGTGCGCGCCGGCAAAAACCGGGCCGACATCCGCATGGCCATGGACGCGCTGGAAACGGCCATGACCCGGCCCCACATCCACACCTTCGTCATCATCTCCGGCGACAGCGATTTTGGGGCGCTGGTAAGCAAACTACGAGAGTATGGCAAATACACCCTGGGCATCGGCCCGCGGCAGATCACCCACCGCCTGCTGGTCAAGTCCTGCGACGAGTTCGTATATCTGGAAACGCTGCTGGGGGAGAATGCGGGGGTGTCGGAACAGACGGCCACCGATATGCAGGCCGGACGCAGTCTGCTGAGAAAAGCGCTGCGGGCCCTGGGCCAACGCGGCGAAACGCCTGTCAGCACCGCCCGCCTGCGCCAGACCATGATCTCCATGGATCCCACCTTCAATGAAGCCAATTTCGGTTTTCGACAATTCAAGGAATGGCTGGAAGCCAATGTCGATGTGGTGGACCTGCATAAGCAGGACTTCCGGCTCTACGTTTCATTGAAGGAAGCGGGAAAGTCTGAAGTCTCCCCCAGTATGGCTGTCCCGGCGTCGGCGTCGACCTCCCCGACTCAAAAAAAACTCGAACCGCCGATTGATCTGAGAACGCAGTATCGGCAGATTTTCTCCCGGCTGAAGATGACCGCGGCGGATTTCACCACCCGCCGCGACGTCCTGCGCGACATCTACCGGGAACTCAGCGAGCATCCCGGCGAATACACCACCGACAGCCTGCTGGAAACCCTGCGCGAGCGTTATGAAATGCAGGGCATCGGGCGCAGCAAGACCATGCTGCGGCATATCTGGCAGATGGGGTTTCGGCAGCGGGCCTTCGATTATGGCGAGCAATCGGCATCGGTGCGCACGCCCGTGTGGCTGGCCCCTGATATCGACAGCGAATCCGCGTTCGTGCGCCGGGCCGAGTCAGGCTTCGTCTACGCCGTGATTCACGCCGGGCTCGATGTGGATGTGGAGGAGCTGGCGGCGGTGCTGATCAACGATCGCGAGCAGGCCGATTATATCCAGACGCTGCTTGTGGAGCTGGAGGCCCGCGATCTGATCACCAAAGAAGATGAGCGCTATCGTCTGCCCGGCCATTCCGCCATCCCCTTCTGCGATCAGCCGGTGTTGCGGCGCATCTGCCGCGAGATCGAACAGGTGCAATTGCCGGAAAAAGCCGCCCGCGGGCCCGAAAAAGCCTTCAACCTGGCCAAACGGGCCATGATCCAGCGCTCGCAGGATTTCTCCGCTTCCGCCCACAGCTATCTCTACGCCTGCCGCATTCAGTGGGACGCGGTCATCAGTCAGAACCCGGGCGCCACGCTGGAAGACCTGCGCTGGCTTATCGCCTCATACGCCTCGGTCAAGGCGGGCGAACTCTCGCAGGTGGATAAAAATTATAGCCAGTCTCGGGGCTATTACCTGGCCTTCTTCGCTCTGGTGCAGGAGGATGATCCCCTGTGGAGCCGGATGCGGGGGCTCATCAATCCTATGCTGGCTTATTACTGGGCCAACGCAGGACGAGAACTGGGCATCGATGTCTCGTCCTGGAATCTCAGCTCCGCCCTGCCCGCACAGGTGGCCATGCACGCGGTCAACCATGAAAACGCCGAGTTGGTGGCGGGCTGGCGTCAGCGCACCAGCGATCTGGCCGAAGTCAACCCCGTCGTCCTGTATCGCGTCGTGGAGCAGATCCGCCACAACTACGCGGAGCAGCCAGCCTATCTGCGAGCGGCGGACGCCATCCAGAGTATCTTGGAAGAAGTGCAGCGCCCGGTTTTGCTGGTGTAAAAAGGGTTGGCGTTTGCCGTCTCCGCCTGGGGCTGATAGGCCCAGGCTCATAGCTGAAAGACGCTAAAGCGCCTTGGCGGCATTGCGTGAGATAAGGCTTCTTTCAGGCAAGCCATTTTTAGACGTTTAGTAGCCGTCAAAAAATAACTTTCCTTTTTACGTCATTTCGACGAACGAAGCGAGGAGAAATCTCCCCGGTTGCGGGCGTCTATCTTTCTGCAAGGGGATGTCTCGCTTCGCTTCGACATGACGTAAGTAAAGTTTTTTGTTTTGGAAAAAGGGAGATAATTTTTAGACGATCACTGGCTCCACTGAAAAAAGGTCGAGATCAGCAGCGACGATAGAGAAAACAGCGAAAATGGTGGGGTTTCAGCCATATTTTCTTAGCGAAACCCTGATATTTTCCTTTGCGTCCTTGCGACTTTGCGTGAGACAAAGCTTTTTTCAGGCGATCCATCACTTTACTTACATCAACCTATACACCGAGCCCGCCTCGGTTTTTTCCACCAGAATTCGTACGGGGAATTGATCCTTCAGCTCATCGATATGGGTGATGACCAGGATCAATGCAAATTCATCTTTGATCATGTGCAGGGCTTCCACCAGGTTCTCCCGTCCCTGCGCGTCCTGGGTGCCGAAGCCTTCATCGATGAACAGGGTCTGCAGGGCGGCGCCGGCGCGGCGGGCCAAGAGACGGCTGAGGGCGATGCGCAATGCCAGATCCACCCGAAACGCCTCCCCCCCCGAATAGAGCTCATAAGGCCTGGAGCCCAGCTCATCGGAAATGATGATATCCAGGGCCTCTTTGACGCCGCCCGTCTTTTTCTCCCGCTGCGTTTCCAGCCGCACATTCATGCGCCCCTCGCTGAGCCGGGCCAACAGACGATTGGCCTCTGTTTCCAGCTCGGGCAGCGCCGCTTCGATGATCATGGCCTGCACGCCATCCCGGCCAAAGGCCTTCTCCAGCATCTGATACCGTCGCATCCGGTTTTTGACCCCGGTCAGCTCGGCATCCAAACGCTGACGCTGTTGCCGCACGCCCGCCAACGACGCCAACTTCTGCCGGGCCGCGGCCAGTGCGGCGTGATTCTCCTCCCAGGTTCGATGCGCCTCCTCGGCGGTTTCCCGGGCCAGCCGCCAGGCGCTTCGCGCCTCATCCAGGCCGGCCAGGGTCTCCTCCAGCGCCTCCAGCTCCGCCTCATCCTCCGCCAGCGTCGCCGCCTCCCGCCGCCAGCGCTCCTCGATGCGGGCCAACGCCGCCGATTCATCGGGCAGCCGGGCCTCGGCGTCCGCCAGCCGTCGCCACAAATCCGCGGCATCCTGTAATTGCGCTTGCAACGTCCGGGCCTGACGATGCGCGTCCTCGTCATAATCCAGCTTGGCCAGTTGCGCCTGCACCGCCGCCAATTTTTCCTGGAGATCGGGCTGCACGCCTGATTCCAAACGGGTCTGCAACGCCCGCACCTGCGTTCTGAGCCCGTCCAGGAGAGATTCCCGCCGCCGGGCCTCGGCCAGACGATTTTCCAGGCCCGCCAGCTCCCGCCTCAGTCCGGGCAATGGCGCCAGCATGGAACTCAAAGCCTCCCGCTCCTGCTGCAACTGACGCTGCTCTTGTTGCAACGCCGCCAGACGCGCTTGCAACGCCGCCGTCTGCTCAGTCAGGGACGCCTCATCTCCGCCGTCGCTCTGCAGCCGGGCCTGCAACGCCGCCATCTGATTCCGCAAACCAGGCAGCCGTTGCAACGCCTGCGCCGCCTGACGTCGGGCCTCCTGCAACGCCTGCTCCTCCTCTGCCAGCGTTTTCAGCGCCGTCCGCGCATTGCTATAAGCCTGCCGCAGCCGAGTCAACTCCTGCTCATATTCCTGCAAGACATGCGCCCGGCCCGCCTCGCCCAGGGGCCGCTGACACACGGGACAGGCGTCGGTTTCGCCCCGCTCCAGCATAGCCCGACGCTCCTTCAGGGCCTCGGCCTCCTCCTGCAAGCGCTTCAATTCCCGCTGAAGCTGCTGGTTCTGCACCCGCAGCGCCGACAGACGCTCCGTGCGCGCCTGCTGCTCTTGCTCCAGCCGCTCCAGGGTCGCGACCTCCTCCTGCAACGCTTCTTGTCGGGCCATGAGCTCCGGCAAGGCGGCCAACAGCTTTTCCTGTTGCGCCAGATCGGCCCGGGTCTGGGCCAGCTCCACCTTCAACGCGGCCAGGCGTTCGCCCAATGATTTTTCTTTGGCCGCCATCTCCTCCAGCGCCGCCGTCTCTTCTTGCAGCGCCGCCAGCCGCGCGGCCATCTCCGGCAACGCGGCCGCGGCCTCCTCGGCCTCCTGCAACCGCCGCTGCTTCAGCGCCAGATCTTTTTCCAGCGCAGCTCGGGCCTGATCGATAGCCCGCACCAGCGTTTGCGCCTCCTGTTCCAGTGGACGCAAGGCGGCCAGAATCTGATTCCAGCGGGCGTCCTCCTCCTGCGCCGCCCGCCATTGCTGATATTGCTCCGCAATCGTTTCTTTGTTCGTCAACAGCTCCTGCAGGGCCGCCACCCGCCGCCCGAGCCGCTCCCGCTCGGCTGTCGTTTGTTCATGCTCTTGGCGGGCGCGGGCCACCCGTCGGGCCAGCTTCTGCCTGGCTTCCTGCTTGCTCTCCAGAGCCTGCAACGTCAGCCGGGCCTCCGCAGCCGCCCGGGCCGACGCATCGCGATCCAATCGAGCCTGCAACGCCGCCATCTCCGCCCGTTTCACAGCCTCTTCATAGTCCTGCTCACGGCTCAACTCCTCGCCCAACTCCTGTATCCGACCTTGCAGCCCGTCCACCTCTCGTTGCAATGCGCGGGCCTGCTCTCGCGCCCGACTCGCATAGCGATCATATTGCGCCAGATTCAGCACCTTGCCCAGAATGCTCTTGCGCTTGCCCGGCGTCGCCGTGGTGAACGCGTCCGCCTCTCCCTGCTTGAGAAAAGCAGTGTGCTCGAATGTATCGTAATCCATGCGCAAAATCGACTCGATCTTGCGCTGGGTGGCGGTGATGGTGCTCTCGGTCAGAGGCTGCCAGCGAGATTCCGCCTCATCCCAGATGAATAAATCCAGCCGCGGTTTGCTGGTCTTGCCGCGACGATGCCGCTTGCGTTCCACCTGATACAACTGCTCCCCCAACCTGAACTCGAAATCCACCTGCATTTCGGCGCTGCCCAGGTGCATCAGGGCGTCATCCGCGGCGCGAGCCTTGCCCCACAGCGCCCAGGTCATGGCGTCCAGCAGGGCCGACTTGCCATGTCCATTCTGCCCGATGAGCACGGCCAGGTGCATCTGCGAAAAATCCAGCGGCTCCTGAAAAGCCCTGTAACTGAGGAAGTTTTGCAACGAGAGTTTGTGCGGTATCATTGGCGTAAGAACCTTGAGGTTTTACAAACAAGCGGAAAGAATGAAGGAACACAGAGTTCCACAGAGAAAATTGAAACCAATTCCAATTGTGTTCCTTTCTTCCTCCCATTTTATCACACAACATTCATCACATGGACATCTCTGATTTCATCGCCGCCGCGCGTGAAAAGGGCTGGCTCATCACCATCGACCGGCCCGTCGATCCTGAACTGGAGTTGGCCGCCGCGGCCTACGCGCTGGATGGCCGCCCGGCGCTGTTCACGGACATCATCGGGCATCCGGGCTGGCGCGTGCTGAGCGGTCTGGCCTCGGCCCGACGTCATTTCGCGCTGGGCCTGGGCTGTGCGCCCGATCAGCTTCTCTTCCGCCTGGCCGACGCCTTCGCCCGGCCGCAGCCAGCGCCGATGGTGGGGGAAGCGCCCTGCCAGGAGGTCACGCATCGGCCCGGGAATCTGGACGATCTGCCCATCCTCAAACACCTGCCCGCGGACGCCGGACGCTATATCACCGCGGGCGTGCTCATCACCCGCGACCCCGAGACGGGCCTCAACGCTTCCTATCACCGCCTGCTGCAACTGGACGCCCATCGTTTCGCCGCCCGCCTGGTGGAGAACCGGGGAACGCACAGCGCATGGATGAAAACAAAAGACAATCTGCCCGTGGCCATCGCCATCGGCCTGCCCCCCCACATCCTGCTGGCGGCCAGCATGTCGCCAGCGCCGGGCGTATTCGAGATGGACATCGCCCAGGCCCTGGCCCCGACGCCGCTCACCCGCTGCCTCACCAACGAGTTGCCGGTTCCCGCCCAGGCGCAACTGGTGCTGGAAGGTCGCCTCACTCACCAGCTCACCGCCGAAGGCCCCTTCGTGGACCTGACCGAGACCAGCGACATCGTGCGACAGCAGCCCATCATCGAGATCGACGCCATCAGCCACCGCCGCGAGCCCATCTATCACGCCCTGCTGCCGGGCCAGTTGGAGCACAAACTACTGATGGGCATGCCCAAAGAGCCCAATATCTACGCAGCGGTGCAGCAGGTGGCGGATGTCAAAAACGTACACATCACGCCGGGCGGAGCTTCGTGGCTACACGCGGTGGTGCAGATCGTCAAACACGCTCCTGATGACGGGCGCAAGGCTATCGAGGCGGCTTTTCGCGGGCACGGCTCGCTGAAGCATGTGACCATCGTGGACGAGGACATCGATATCTTCGATTCCGACGATGTGGAATGGGCCATCGCCACCCGGGTGCAGGCGGGCCGGGATGTGATGATCTTGCGCGACCGCCCCGCCAGCTCGCTGGACCCCTCCGCCCGGCACATTCCGGGCCAGAAGTCGCGTAGCGACAAAGCGGGCGTAGACGCCACCATCCCCTGGGACGATGCTAATGGCCCGACGCACCCCGAGCGCTTCCGGCGCATCGCTTTCCCGGAGATTGACTTAGCCGACTATCTAACAAAATAAGAAAGGCTCTCCTGAAAAAAGGTCGGAATCAGCAGCGACGGTAGCTGAAATAGCAAAAATGATGGGGGGTCGCCAGTCTTTCTTGGCGAAACCCTGGTATTTTTCTTTGCGCCTTTGTGGCTTTGCGTGAGATCAATCTTTTTTCAGTCGATCCAAGAAAGACCTGTCGGAAAATCCTGAAACACGGCGTTTATCCTATACTGGACACTGGCGTTTTTTGCTTTGAACGCAGTTTTACCCAGATTGCTACGGATAACTTCTCTCGTGGAGACGAGTATAGACGAAGATAGACGAAAATGGACGATTTTCTTCGTCAATCTTCGCCCTTTCGTCTATTTTCGTCAGCAAATTGGATATAACGCGTACAAATCCAGGCACAACTTCATTTTCGCCAGACTCCAGTCCTATACTGACATGATGCGCTGAGCCTTATCACACCATCCGTTTCTCTCTCCATCGCTTATTGGGAGGCGATCCAAATGAGTATCCAGCCCCGTCACATCTTCTCCGGCTTCATCCTGACGATCCTGCTCATCTTTTTGCTGACAGGATGCAGCGTCACAGTAGGGTCTCCAGGCTCCCAACCCAAGGCGCCGCAGTCAGATCAAGGCGCTGTCGAAACAGCCGTCGCACTCACCGTTCAGGCGCAACAGGGCCAGACGCCCACCATCGCCCCCACAGAGAAACCCCCCACACCGACAGAACCGGCAGCCACCAACACTACCGTCCCGTCCACCGATACACCGGCGCCCCCTACCGACACGCCCATCTCCCCCACCGATACGCCCGTTCCGCCCACCGACACCCCGGTTCCGCCAACCAATACGCCCGTTCCGCCCACCGACACCCCCGTCCCGCCAACAGATACGCCCGTCCCGCCCACCAACACCCCGGCTCCGCCCACGGCCACGCCGCTGATGGTTGCGCCCACCAGCATCGCCCCCATCGCCACCATTGGCCCCATCGCCCTGCTTCAACACGCCACGCTCAGCGCCCTGCCCAACGAAAGCGGCTCGGTGCGCAGCAATGGCGATGTAAAGGGCGTCACCAATGTGGGAGACATCGAAAGCAATGACGGCTCACAGGCCTTCCTCAGCTTCGACATCTCCGGCATCCCCGCCACGGCCAATATCTCCGAGGTGAAAGTCGACTTCAGCCATTATGACACCTTGGGGCATCCCTTCACCGCCCTGGGCTGTTTGCGGGGCTATCCGCAAAACTATGGCTCCCTCGACGCTTCGGATTATTTCACCGGTCATGCGCTGGGCGCGATCTTGCGCTGGTGCCACGCCAGCGAACTAAATACGGTGCAGGCTGATGAAGACGTCAGACAAGCGCTGCAACAAAGTCTCGGTTCTTCCCGCTTCCAGTTGCGGCTGCAATTCAACGACAAACAGAGCAACAACGACGGCAAGGCCGATATGGTGCGCCTGGGGACACCTAAATTGATTGTAACCTACACGGCGCCATAAACGCCTCCAATGGAGGGCCTTTGCATTTCAGGTGCGACGCACTTGCGAAGTGCGTCGCACCGGTGAGAGCAGATTGGGGCTTTGCCCCAACTCAGGCGTCAGTGCGTCTGCTCCCCGCAGACTTTCAAGGTCTGCGAGACCTTGAAAGTCTTTTGCAACAGTGCATTGCGGGCTTGACGGCTCATTTGCTACAATATCGGCATGGAAACGCAGCGCCTGTTCATCGCCATTCATCTATCCGACGCCCTGCTGGCCACAGTGACGACCACCCAGCGTCAGCTCCAGCGCAAGCTGGTTGGATTTCCACTGCGCTGGACCCGGCCCGAGGGCATTCATCTCACCCTGAAATTCCTGGGCGACACGGACCCCGCTCGCATTCCCGCCATCAGCGAGGCGCTGGCGCGGGCGGCGGCCCGACACGCCCCCTTCGAGCTGAACGTGGGCGGTCTGGGGATGTTCCCCAACGTCCGACGCCCCAATGTGTTGTGGGTGGGCGTGCATGATGAGGCGCATCGCCTGCGTCATCTTGCTGCGGATGTGGACAAGGCCGCAGTCAAATTGGGCTGGCAGCGGGAAAAACGACCCTTCAACGGGCATCTCACCCTGGCCCGGGTGAAAAAACAGGCTGGAAACCGGGAACGGCGGGCGCTGGGCGAGGCGGTGCAAGGCCTACGGGGATATGAGCGGCTGGGAACGCTGCCGGTGCAGGCCATCCACATCATGCGCAGCCAGCTCCGGCCCGATGGCGCTGTCTACACCGTAGTGGAACGCATAGCGATGATCGGGCGCAAATGACGCTTTAGCCTTTCACCACAGCGATGGGGCGCAGACGGGCGACCTTGTGGGCGATGCCAGCGTTGTGCACAATGGTCACCACCTGACTCACGTCTTTGTAGGCGATGGGAGCTTCCTCGGCCAGACCGCGCAGGCTGCCCGCTCGCACTGCGATCCCGCGCGCCTCCAATCCATCCCGCAAATCGCGGCCATGCACCTGGCGCTTGGCCGCCTTGCGGCTCATCTGGCGACCGGCGCCGTGGCAACTGGAGCCGAAAGTCTGACGCGTGGCCCCGGCGGCGCCGACCAGCGCGTAGGAGGCCGTGCCCATGCTGCCGGGAACCAGCACCGGCTGTCCTACATCTGCATAATCGGGCGGCAGCGCAGGATGGCCCGGGCCGAAGGCCCGCGTGGCTCCCTTGCGATGCACGCACACCTGTATTTTCTTGCCGTCCACCTCGTGGGTTTCGATCTTGGCCATGTTGTGGGCGATGTCGTACACCAGGCGCAGATCCCACCCCTTGACCTTGCCCGCCAGCGCTTTCATAAACGCCTCCCGGGCCTGATGGGTGAGCAACTGGCGATTGGCCCAGGCGAAGTTGGCTGCGGCCGCCATGGCAGCCAGATAATCTCGCCCCTCGGGCGATTGAATCGGGGCGCACACGAGCTGTCGATCGGGCAAAACGATGCCATAGCGTTTGATCACGCCCTGAAATCGCTGCACATAATCGGTGCACACCTGATGTCCCAGCCCCCGCGAGCCGCAATGAATCTGCACTGTCACCTGGCCCGGGAACAATCCAAAGGCGGTTGCGGCCGCCTGGTCGAAGATCTCATCCACCACATCGATCTCTGCAAAATGGTTGCCTGCGCCCAGGGTGCCGATCTGCCCCCGGCCCCGCTCTTTGGCCCGATCGCTCACCTTGTCCGCCCGGGCTGCATCCAGCATCCCCCCGGCCTCGGTGTGAAGCAGATCATCCTTGTTGGCGTAGCCCTCGCGCAGCGCCCAACGGGAGCCTTGCTCCAACACCTGATTCAGCTCCCGCTTCGAAAGTTTGAGAAATCCGCCCACGCCCACCCCGCTGGGCACATGCTGATAAAGCAACGTCGCCAGCTCATCCAGATACGGGCGCACTTCTCCCTCCTCCAGCTCCGAGGCCAACAGGCGCACGCCGCAGTTGATGTCATAACCTACGCCGCCGGGCGACACAACGCCATCACTGACCCGCGTGGCCACCACGCCGCCAATGGGAAACCCGTAGCCCTGATGGATATCGGGCATGGCCAATGCGTGGCCTACGATGCCGGGCAGCGTTGCCGTATTCACCAGTTGATCCAGCGATCGATCCCCGAGCGCAGCCTCCAGGATGGCTTCATCCGCGTAGATGCGGGCGGGAACGCGCATGTCCTCGCGAAAATGCCGGGGAATTTCATAGAGATAGGG
>JALSPL010000297.1 GCA_026985975.1 Anaerolineae bacterium
TCAGCGCCGTGCTCGTCGAGATCGACGAACGCTGGGCCGTTGACACGAAGGCCTACATCAAATGGGAATGCCAGGATGCCTGATCACGCCAAATCAGAATTTCCAGACAACAGGTTGCGTAATCGCGATTGATGAAGCGCAGAGCCGCAGTGGAGCAGGTCATCGGTCATCTGAAGGCCAAGCACCGAATAGGCCGCAACTACCTGGCGCACCGGATGGGTGATGCCATCAACGCCGTCATGGCCGCCGTCGGCTACAACTTCCGCCTGCTGCGGCGCTTCATCGTCCATCTCCTTTTGCGCCTCATCCAGATATGGCTGTTCGGGCTTGCACAACGTCCGCAGGCAATACCTGCAGTCCCGAAGGGCTAATTGTTCACGTTCGACCATCGATGGTTTGAAAGATAGGAGAATGGCAGGCAACTCGATACCATTCTCACTCAGGAGGCGCGAACAGGACGCTGATATCAGTCTCAGTTAAGGCAAAGGATTTTCTTGCCTTTTGATCCATCATCAGGCGGATGGTTTGATAAAGCTTGCGCTGGGTGCTTTCAAGCTCGACATATTCGCTGATATGCATTTTTGGCGGCAACTCCAGCGCCACCTGATCCTTGGTGCGGCGCAGCATGAAGGGCTTGAGCCGCCGTCCAGACCGTGCTGCAACAGGCCGAGGCAGTATTGGCGAAATGGACGGCTGGATTTGCCCATGATTACTCCAGCCACTCGGCAACATAGCGCCCCTGGCCGGTGACGGCCCCGCGGCCCACATGGCAAAGCTGTCCGATCTGGATAAGCGGCCAGACGGGGGCCAGATCACCGGAGATTGTCATCCGGCCCGATAGAGCGGCATTGACCAGATTGCTGCGCTGGCGCTGGGACCAGCGGGCGGTGCTGTCAGGAGCCAGTTCCTGCGTCCAGTAATCCAGCCCGCGCCAGTGATGGCTCAAGGCGGACCAGTCCGCATCAATTCGGGCATCCTGCCAGCGCGCCAGCCCGTCAATGCGCCGGGCCAAGCGTCCGACAAGGCTATGGGGTTCGTCGAGAATATCATGTTTTCCTGATGCATCCACCGGCGTGATGAAGGCCAGTTCCACCGCCTGCGGGACATCGCCGCCCTCCAGTCCTTCAATCGTCCCTGTCCGCACCTGCCCGATCTCGAATGCGGGGAGAAACAGCCCGCGCCCCAGAATGTTCCAGGAGACACCCGTCCTGAGCGCTTCCACCAGCCGTTCAACCACCGCGGGCAGCCAGTCGCAGGCCAGACCGAATACGCCAAGCTTCACCGCGAGATCCTGCCCCTGCCGGTCAGCGGCCAGCACATAGGGTTTGGGAATCCCGTGTTTTCCCCTGCGCAATTGCTCGCGAAAAAATACATCCAGCGCGCAGGGCGGCAGCCACGGGCAGGGCTGTTCGTTCAAAGCCTCATTTGAGGCCCCCTTCATCAACTCAGTTCCCCAGGCCCGGCGGATGAAGGGCAACAGCTTGCGGTGGCCGGCCATGGCCCCGTAGCCCGGAATCTGCACCTCAACTGTTTGCTGAAACCAGCTTGCCGCCAGCTCGGCAAGGCTGATTTCCCGCGCCGGGGCGTCAAGCCTTTGCTGCAGGGGAGATAATGATATCGAATCTGTCACAACAGCCAATATTCCCCGTCTTCCGGAATGGGCGCCCCGCCATAGGCCTGCGAGTGCCGCAGCCCCGTGCGTGAAAGCGCATACATGCGCAAAGAGTCCCCGTCATCCAGATGCATGGTCAGGCGTTTGAACAGCCTGATCGCCGCCTTTCTCGACATCCGCGCCTCAAATACGCTTTTTTGCACCCGCACGGCCTCATCCTCCAGCAGTTTTGCCACCCGGCGCCGCGTCCGGGCCCGGACAATATCATAAGTGAATACCATGGTCATGGGGTTGTCCATCTTCAATAATCCATGACATGGGAGCGGTATTCATCGCGCCCCTCGATATGGGCGGCGAGAAGATAGGCCTGTTCGGTGATGATATGGCGCCACATGCGCCGTTCGCCGCTCAGACGGCTTTTGACTGGGCGCGAGGCGGCGCGCTCATAGGCCCGGATCAGCGCCCGCGTAGCCTCCGGCTTCATGCGCTTGCCACCGCCCGAACGCGGCGCGAACATGTCCATGGAGACGGCCCGCGTGTTAATCGCCGTCACAACCACGCTCTCGCACAGGGGCGCACGAAACTCCTCCATCAGATCATAGACCAGCGCATCGCGATAATCATCGCTGGCGTGCAACATGCCCAGCCCCGGATGCAGCCCCGCCCGCTGCAGGCAAACGGTAACATCGCGGGCCAGCATATGGGTTGTCATGTTGAGCATGATATTGACCGGGTTGAGGCGCCCCTCGCGCCCGCGTCTTGAAAACCTGAACCCGTATTTCAGCGCCCGTCCCAGCGCCGGCCAGTAAAGCGCCGTGGCCCTTCCTTCCACACCCATCAGGGCGGCAAGTGATTTTTCATGGCGCACACGGCGGATCATCAGGTTGATTCCGGCCAGACTTTTCAGTGTCTTCGGGGCCTTGCGGCTGCGGTTGAGGCGGCGCAGCAAGGCGCGTTGGTTGCGCAGCCGCCCGTCCACGAAGCGCTGTGCCAGATCCAGCCGCCGATCCTCATCAAGTATGGCCCCCGCCTGCGCCAGATGCCGCCCCGCCCGCGGTCCGAATTGCGGCGCCAGCCAGCCCAGCGTCTCGCCCCAGCCATTGACAAAGGCCAGCGGCGTGTCGGAGGCCAGCGCCAGTTCGAGCGCCTCGCCATCGGCCCCGGCCTGCG
>JALSPL010000298.1 GCA_026985975.1 Anaerolineae bacterium
CGCAACCATTCTCTGTATAAATGGAGCCCCCATGCGCAGTCGCCGCTCAGCCACCTCTCTTGTTTCTCAATCTTCTTTGCTTCATCTGCTGGCCCTGTTGCCCTTAGTCCTGCTGCTGTGGGATGTAGCTTGGGGCAATCTTTCAGCCAATCCCTACCAAGATCTTCTCAAACGCACCGGGTCGGATGCCATGATCCTCCTGTTGCTGAGCCTGGCCGCCACGCCCGTATTCATCATCACCGGATTCAAAGAGGCCCGCAAGATGCGTAAGGTCTTGGGGCTTTACGCTTTTCTCTATACAGCCATCCACGTTTTCGTCTATGTCGGCCTGGATTACGCCTGGGACTGGGGACTCATCGGGAACGAGATTCTGACAAAGCCTGCCCCCAAGGCGGGCGCGGCGGCTTTCATCATCCTGCTTTTACTGACAATCACCTCCACCAAGGGCTGGCAGAAACGCCTGAAAAAGAACTGGATTCGGCTTCACAAATGGGTTTACGTCGCAGGCGTGCTGATTATGCTGCACTTCATCTGGGTGCAGAAGTCGGATATCACTCGCCCCCTATTGTGGACGGCCCTCCTTTTGCTGTTGCTGAGTGTACGCATCCCGGTTATCCGCCGTTGGTTCAGTCAGCGACGCTCTCGCCGCATCACAGCTCGCCAAAGGATATCTCCGTAAGCCGTCAACTGCATCCAACCTGTCCACCTTACCCGGCGATGCGATAGCCAACGCCGTGTTCGGTGAGGATGTGGCGGGGATGGGCGGGATCGGCCTCCACCTTGCGGCGCAGGCGGGCCACATACACCCGCAGATACTCCACCTCGTTGCCATATTCGGGCCCCCACACTTGCTGCAGGATAAGCCGATGGGGCAGCACTTTGCCTACATTTTTCATAAAGTAATGCAACAGGTCGAATTCGGTGCGGGTGAGTTTCACAGGCTGGCCTTTCACCGTCACCAGGCCTTGCTCCACCGCCATTTCGATGTCGCCTACCCGCAGGCGCTCCTGAAGGGTCCCCGCCCCCTGCCAACTGGCCCGGCGCAACAGTCCTCGCACCCGAGCCAGCAGCTCCTCTACGCCAAAAGGCTTGGTGAGATAATCGTCAGCGCCCAGGTCCAGGGCTGCAACTTTATCCCGCTCCTCATCCAGAGCGCTGAGCACGATGATGGGCACAGTGGAGACGCGACGGACGCGCTGGGTCAGTTCCAACCCATCCATGTGGGGCATCATCAAATCCAGAATGATCAGATCCAGAGATTCGTTCTGAAAGATGGCCAGGGCCTCCATGCCGTTGGCCGCCTTCAGCACCTCGTACCCGCGCACACTGAGATTGCGAGCCACAAATTCGCGCAGGGGTTTTTCATCTTCAACGACCAGAATGCGCTGGGACATACGCGATCGTCTCCTCGGAATGTGCGGGGGATAGAGGCAATTGGAAACAGAATCGGGCGCCGGGATGAGCGTCCTCCACCCAGATACGCCCGCCATGGGCCTCGACGAACCCCTTGCAGATGGCCAGACCCAATCCGGCGCCGCCGATGCGCTGACCCCGCTCCACCTGACCCCGGTAAAAGCGCAGGAAAATACGATCTTTTTGATTATCAGGCACGCCCGTGCCGTAATCTCGCACCGAGACCTCCAGATAATCGTTCTCACGGCGAAGCCTGATCTCCACCGGATAACCTGGCGGCGAATACTTGGCCGCATTGTCCACCAGATTACGCAACACCATCTCCATGCGCAGCCGGTCGATATCCGCCAGGGGCAGCTCCGGCTCTGCATCCACGCGTATGATCACGCCCAGGCGGCGTCCCTCCCGCAAGGCCACGTCTCGGGCCATGGATGCGAAATCCTGAAGCTCCCGCTGCAACTTCAGCGCGCCTCCTTCCAGCCGGGAAAGGTCCAGCAAGCTACTCACCAGCGCCGCCAGCCGATCGGCTTCATCGCTGATGGTCTGGATGAACTCCCGCTGCGTGTCGGCGTCCCAAACAACATCCTGGGCCAAGAGGGTGGAGGCGTAGCCTTTGATCGCAGCCAGGGGCGTGCGCAACTCGTGGGAGACGGTGGAAAGGAGCGCTGATTTCATCCGGTCCAGGTCCTTATCGTGGGTGATGTCCTGCCAGAACTGACCCCGACCAATGACCTCGCCCCGGGCGTCGGTCACCTCGAACACCTGGATGCGCAGGTCCTGGGGGCGGCCGTCGGGCCCGATGCGGGTGACATCCACAAAGCCACGGCCAGCGCGAATGGCGTTCGTCAGAGCCGTTTCGACATGATCAGGTCGTTCAGCCGTGCTCAACAGGCGTATCACCAGATCATCTGCGTGGCGCTGACAGGCCGATGACCGGCCCATGCCCAGCAATTCTGCTGCGCGATGATTGCAGAACAGCACTTGCCCGGTCAAGCTTTCCAGAATGAGGCCATCGTGCAGGCTCTCGACGATGGCCTCCAGCCGCCGGGTCTGTTCCTGCAACTGGGCGTCGGAACGGGCGAAGAGCACTGCGTTCTCCATGGCCATGGCTGCATGATTGGCAAAGCTTGAAACCAGTTCCAGATCGTTCTCGGTGTAAGTGTGGGGCTGATTGAAATAGAGCAACAACACCGCGGGCGGGGCGTGCTGGGTGAGCAGGGGCGCAGCCAATACAGAGCGGAATCCCTCCTGACGGGAGCGATTTCTGAATTTGTCGTACTCCGGTTCGATCTCAGCATCGACAATTTGAACAGGCGCTCCGGATCTCAACGCCCGCATGGCCGCAGAATGGGGCTCGCTGGGCCCGATGCGCAGATGTTTGACGTACGCATCGGAGAGTCCGCGGCTGGCCCGAATACGAAACACCCCCAACCGTTCATCCAACACCACAATGGCGCTGCGATCCGCATCCAGCAGCCGCTGGACTTCGTCCAGAATGCTGTCGAACACCTCCTGCACATCCAGAGAGCTGACCACCTTGCGACTGATCTCCAACAGGGTGGAGAGCTCCCCAAAGCGGCGCTCGATGTCTTCGGCCATGATGGCCAGAGAGCGGGCCAGATCGCCCATCTGGTCCTTCCGTCCGGCCAGGGGGGCCAGGTCAATCTGATCCCGGGCTGCGGCCGGAGAATGAGCCCCCACCCGCTGACTGAATTCGGTCAAACGCCCGATGGGAGAAATGACCCGATGGGAGAGGGCCAGCCAGAAGAGGGCGCCGCCGAGGACGAAAAAGGCGATGGCAATCATGAGCAGACGATGGAAGCGCTGCACCGTGGCGAAAGCGGCGCTGGTGGGGCGCTGGACGATAACGCCCCAATGAGCCACGGGCACGGGCACATAAGATCGGATCCACTGGCTGCCGTCGGGCGCATCAGAGATATTGGCGCCGGTCTCGCCCCGCAAAACGGCCGCCACCACGCCATCCTTCCACTCGCCCCAGTCGGGCAACAGGTTGCTGGGCAGGCCCACATCCTCTCGCTGCTGCACGGTGAGCAGGGTCTCCTCGCCCGCCAGCGCATCCAGCAGGCCGGGATAAGCGATAACCTGCCCGCGAGAATCCACAATACTGATAATCTGCTCATGCCCCTGATCGCCGATGATCTCGGCCAGGGTGTCACTGAGTTCCGCCAGGGCCAGATTGGTGGCCACCACCCCCAGGAATGCCCCCTCTTCGCTCCAGATAGGCATCACCGCTGTGGCCACCGGCTTGCCCGTGGTGGGGGAGATGCGCCCGGCCGAGAACAGCGGTTCGCGGGTGCGCTGCGCGTCCTTGAAATACTGGCGGAAGGAGAAATCCACCCCCACGGTGCTGGTGGGCCCTTCGGGATAGTGATAGATCATGACGCCATCCGGGCCCAGACGATAGATGAGATTGACGTCGCTGCGGGCGATCTTTACATCCCGAAACAACGCGCTCATGCCCGGCGCATCGGCCTGAACCACCTGGGGCATGGCGGCCAGACTGGCCACGGTGTGGGTGGCGTTGGTGAGGAAGGCGTTTGTCTCCAGGGCCATGGCCCGGGCCAGGGAAAGGTCCGACGCCTGGATATCCCGTTCCAGGTTGCGCCGGGTGACTACATCGAAAACAAGCGCGCCCACAAGCACCGGCCCGATGAAGAGAATGTAAAGGGCCAGCAATTGCAAACCCAGATCGCGTCGCAAAGAAAAGCGGTGCTTCATGGTCAGATTATTATCGCACGGCGCTCAGGCTTTGGCAATCGGTTGTTCATTTGGATGCGTCCGGTTTCAGTTGGAGTCGCCACACGGACGGAGCTGGAGGCGCTGAAGTGGATTGCCCGGCGTCCACCGCCTCCGCTCATGGCGTCGTTCCCGGAGTGATGGAAAAGCGAAACACGCCCGCGCGGTTGGAATCGTCCGAGACGTCGCCGGGACGATTGACCCCGCGGATGACATAATAGGCGGTGGCGTCCGCTGGCAGCGTGGCGTCATCGTAGCTCATCTGCGCGTCGCCAAGCGCAGGCAGCGTGTCCAGCAGCGCGCCTGAGACGTCCGGATCGAAGTAGGGCGCGGGGTCTCGCCACACCTGATAGCGCAGATTTCCGGTCTGATGCGTCCATCCCAGCGTCAGTGTGCTCCCCGCCTGGGAGATGCTGACGTCGTCGGGAGCGACCGCGGGCGCATCGAATGGATCCCAAAAATTCCTGGTCATCACCAGCAGCGAAAGCAGCGTGACGGAATCCTCATAATAATCTTCGTGGCGCGCCCGCACCAGATCGTAGAGGTCGTTGAGATAGGTCTGATGGGCGGGTGTGGTCATCAGTCCCACGCCAAAGGGCGAGGCAAAGAAGCTGGTAAAGTAATTATCGTAGGGAACGCCGTCCAGGGTGTAGCCGGGCTTGATATTTGCAGGATCATCGTTGGTGCTTTGCACGATCCAATCGGCCATCTTCTGCGCCTGAGCGAAGGATCTGGCGTCATTGTTCAGCAAGGCGTCCGTGCCGATGCGCCACGGGTCTCGCCCCGCGTTGTAGTCGTAATGACCGTCATGCGGGCCTTCCAGAAAATTCGGCGGCGCCGGTTTGGGCGCGTGATTGGCGGCGGATTCCCGCACAATGAAATCGGGCAGCAGGCCGGTGTTCGAACTGTAGTTGGCCTGAATGCCGTCGATATCGCCCTGCACCGCGACGACTACCTGTTCCCAAAACGCCTCATCGCCCGTGGCCCGGCCATAAGTGCGAAAATGTCCGTTCATAAAATCGGAGCTGCGAGGCGTCCATTGGTTGTAGCCGTCGCCGTCGCCATCCACCACCCAATCGCCCAGCTCGGTGAGATGGCTCTCCGGGCCAATAGTCGATTCTTTGATGGCTGTGATATAGGTTTGGGCTTCCGACATGTAATCGACATCGCCCGCATCGCCCCATTGAACATGAGCCAGCAACAAGCCATAAGCAATGTCGGCGTCGCCGTCGAAGGCGCTGTCGTTGCCGGTTTCGGGATCGGGCGGAATCTGCCAGCCCATCAGCCGCGCATCCACATCGCTGGGATGCGCCCGGCTGTAACGCCACAACCCATCGAAATAGACCTGGGCCTGGGCGTCATATCCCGCCATGATGGCGGTGAGGAGCATGCCATAGCCCTGGCCTTCGGATACGGTGCGGTCGGGATTCGTGTCGCCGTAGGAGACGCGGTACAGGGGGTTGCCGTCGCCGTCGGTTCCCGCCGCCATGAGATAGCGCGCTTTCCAGTAGTCGTAGAAAGCCCGAACATCGTCATCCAACTGGCTCTGGCTGCGATGGTTGGGTTGGATGCCGCCGGGCGAGTAAATGACGTGCTGGGGGAAGGGGCGCTGTGGGGCCGGGCCGGGCGTGGCGGTGGGGGTTATCGTGGGCGTGGGAGTAGGCGTGTCGCTGCTGTTGAGCAGACGGATGTCGTCAAGATAATAGGTGGGCTGGGCTGCTCCGGCGCGATCCTGCCAGACGATGCCGCTGATCAGCGAGTCCGCGGGGAAGTTGAAGTCCGCCAGGGGCAGCTCGAACAGGGTCCAGACGCCGGACGCGGCGGTGATGTTCACCGGATCGCCGGCGACGTTATTGTTCTCATCGTAGAGCCGCACGGTGATGTTATTGGCGACCGATTCGCTGCCATAGAGCCAGAAATGCAGCGTATCGTAGTTGGCGGGATCGAGATTGGCGCTGGCGTGAAGATACAGGCCCGCCCAGGCCGCAATATAAGTGACGGCCATGGAATCATTCCCCTGCTTCACAGGCGCGCTGTTGGTGAAATCCACAGTCGTATCCCACGACCAGTCCTCCCAGCCCGGCCCCAGTACATCATCGTAGATGATCTCTGTGGTCAAAGGCAAAGCCAGCGGCGTCGATGTGAAAGCCGAACAAGAAACAATCAGCATTACGACGAACAATGAAAAAAGGATAAAAATACGATGGTGCGATAGCTCTGTCACACTTTCCTCCAGGTAGTAACGGCTGCGGATTGCGTCATTCTGTCCGACTTTTTCGGTTTCGTCAATTCAGGGAAGGCAACTGCTTCGTAAATAGAACGCAGATGACGCAGAAAAGTCTGATCTGCGCAGATCAAAAAGATAAAATCAGAATAATCTGCGCTAAGTGGTCGTCTAAAAATAACTTCCCTTTCTACGTCATTTCGACGAGCGAAGCGAGGAGAAATCTCCCCGGTTGCAGGCGTCTCCCCTTCCGCAAGGGGATGTCTCGCTTCGCTTCGACATGACGTAGGTAAGTGTGTTGATTTGGAGAAAGAGAGATAATTTTTAGACGCTCGCTAATCTGCGAGTATCAGCGGTATCTGCGTTCCAGATTTTCATTCTTATCGGCGTGCAGACGCTCATGGCGCCTGCTTCCTCGGCTGCTGTTACTGATTCCGACCTTTTTTCAGGAGAGCCGATAGTTGTGATTGGCAATCGCTTCTGGCGCAATCGCCAAATGAAGGCGCAGAACGCCGACGAGGATGGACGAAGGTGGACGATTTCTTCGTCTATTTTCGTCCCGGAGATAACGATTATCCCTGGGAGACAGTTGGGACAAGACCAAAAACACAACACCGAGGTTATGAGTCTATGCAAAAAAGCCCCCGGATTTTGCCGGGGGCTCTCAGGTGCGTAAAATGTTGCGCTCAATCCTGCCAGTTTTCAAGGATAGCCTTCACCTCCGCCACAAACGCGTCGGCGCTGGCCCCATCCAGGATGCGGTGATCAATGGTAAAGCTAAGGTATGTCACCGGGCGAATGGCGATATAGTCTTCGGGATCGGGCAACAGGGGGTGTCCCTGACTAACGACGACCGGCTCTTTGTGAATGGCGCCAATGCCCAAAATGCCGGCGTTGGGTTGATTGATGATGGGAGAAGCAAAGATGCTTCCGCCCGTGCCATGATTGGTGATGCTGAAGGTGGATCCCTTGATCTCGTTCGGCATCAACTTGCCCGCCCGGGCGCGTTCCGCCAGATCGTTGACGATGCGGGCCAGGCCCAACAGATTGTAACTATCTGCATTTTTGACCACGGGCACAATCAAACCGTCCTCGATAGCAGTGGCCATGCCGATGTTGATGGCCCGGTGCAGCACGATACCCTCCTCGGACCAGGAGCTATTGGCCAACGGATGTTTCTTCAACGCCCGGGCGGCCGCGGCTACGAAATAGGGCGTAAAGGTTAGATTAACGCCATCCTGGGCGAATCGGGCCTTGTTCGCATAACGGTGTTTCACCACGCGGCTCATATCGACGACGAAAACCGTGGTCACATGCGGCGACGTGCGTTTGGACTGGACCATGTGCTCGGCGATGAGACGGCGCATGCGGCTGAGTGGAACGATCTGGTCGCCGGAAATGGATGGCGGCGCGACCGGTTTGGCAGGACACGCGGACGTGGCAATGGGGGCGTATTCCTCCACTTTGGCCGGTTTGAACAGCTCGCCCGAGCCCGGTTTTTCCCACTCAGGCAGCTCCTCTCCCGACGCCATCTGTTTGATGTAATTCAGCACATCCTTTTTGCGGATGCGCCCGCGTACGCCTGTGCCCTTGACCCGGGTCAGATCAACGTTGTGCTCCGCGGCCAGCCGGGCGACGACGGGGCTGATGAAACCCAATGACTTCTGATCAGCGGCTGCGGCAGCATGAGACGTTGCCGGGACTGACGCCGTCATTTGTGGTGATTTGTCCTCCTGCACCTCTGTGGGCGCTGCATCCGTAGCAGAGGCCTCATCCGGATCACCAATCTCGGCAATAAGCGTCCCGGCGTGCACTGTCACGCCTTCGGGAACGTGGAGTTTGAGAACAACGCCGTCGGCGGGGGAGGGCACCTCGGTGTCCACTTTATCGGATGACACCTCCAGGAGCGGATCATAACGTTTAACGGCGTCACCTTCTTTGACCAACCATTTGGTGATGGTTCCTTCGACGACAGATTCCCCAAGTTGGGGCATAATGACTTTCGTGACCATAGTTTCGTCCTTATTGATGGGAACTGGCTGTCAACGACAGCCTGGGTGAGCGATTATCCTACAGGCGAATTTTCATCCGGATCACCGATAAGAGCAAGCGTTTCCCCCACAGACACACATTCGCCTGCGGGAAAATAGATTTTCAAAACGACGCCGCTGGCCGGGGAGGGCACTTCGATTGTGACTTTTTCTGTAGAAACTTCCAGGACAGGCTGAAAACGCTCAACGACGTCTCCTTCCTGAACCAGCCATTTTTTGATAGTCCCCTCGACGACAGAGCCGCCAATGCGGGGCATAATCACTTTTTTAGCCATGAAGCGCCTCGTGGAAAATCAGTACGCCGCCAGTTCTCGCATAGCCTGGGCGATCTTCTTCGGATTCAGCATAAACGCATCTTGCAGGGGTGGGCTGAAGGGGACAGCGGGGACGTCGGGCGGGGTCAATCGGGTGATGGGAGCGTCAAGATACTCGAACGCCTCCTGTCCGATAATAGCGGCCACTTCGCTGCTGACGCTTACGGTGGGATTATCCTCATGAACGATGAGCGCCTTTCCGGTCTTTTTTACAGAATTCAGGATGGCGTCTTTATCCAGCGGACGAATCGTGCGCAGATCGATGACGTCCGCCCGAATGCCTTCCGCCGCCACCACATCCGCAGCCTTCACGGCATCGTGCATGGCCAGGCCATAACTGATCACGGTGAGATCATCGCCCTCGCGACGCAGGGCGGCCTTGCCGATGGGCACCACATAATCATCCTCGGGCACCTCGCCTTTGATCAAACGATAGGTTTTCTTATGTTCGAAAAACAGCACCGGATCATCCAATTGCAACGCCGCCCGCAACATGCCCTTGATGTCATAGGGCGTAGAAGGGGCGACCACATACAGGCCGGGGATATGAGCAAAAAAGGCTTCCACTGATTGAGAATGATAGAGCCCGCCGGAAATGCCGCCGCCATAAGGCGCCCTGATGATGAGAGGCACGGTCCAGTCGCCGCGGGTGCGATAGCGCATGCGCGCGGCTTCGTTCAAAATCTGATTGAATGCCGGAAAGATGAAATCGGCGAACTGTATTTCGACGATAGGCTTGAAATAGCCGGTCAGGGCCATGCCAATGCCTGTGGCCACAATAGAAAGCTCGGCCAACGGCGTATCGATGATTCGTTTCTCTCCAAACTGCTGATAAAGCCCCTGGGTGGCGCGGAAAACGCCGCCGCGCGGGCCTACATCTTCTCCCGTAATGATGATCCGGGGATCGCGTTCCATCTCCTGACGCAAGGTCGTGCGCAGGGCTTCGATGTTATTCATGATCGCCATGATTCAAGCCTCCTCCCAGTTCGGCATGGGACCATACAGGTGTTTGGTCATCTCGGAGACGTCCGGATAAGGCGAATTGATGGCCTCCTCCTCCGCCTGATCGACTTCCTGGATAGCCCAGGCATCGATCTCCTGTCGCAAGTCTTCGGTGAGAATGCCGCGTTCAAACAACACCTTTTCGAACAGCATGATCGGATCCCGTTTTTTCCACTTCTCCACCTCCTTGCGACTACGGTAAGTGCGATCGTCGTCATCGGAAGAATGCGGCGTCACGCGGTAGGTCTTTGCCTCCACCAGCGTCGCACCTTTACCATTGCGAGCGCGTTGCACCGCCTCGAACATGACATCATAGCACGCCAACACGTCGTTGCCATCGACGACGAGGCCCTTGACGCCATACGCAATTGCCCGATCAGCCACATTTTTCACAGCCATCTCTTTTTCCATGGGCACAGAAATAGCATACTGGTTGTTTTGGACGATGCAAATGAACGGCAGCTTATGGACTCCCGCCCAGTTCAGACCTTCGTGAAAATCACCCTGGCTGGTGGAGCCCTCGCCCAGACACACCACTGTCACCTCATCGGTTCCTTTCAATTTGCTGGCCAGGGCTGTGCCCGCAGCGATAGGCACTTGCGTTCCCACCGGGCTGGAGATGCTGCCAATGCGCAATTTTGCATTCGAATAATGCGAAGGCATCTGAATGCCGTTACTGCTGGGATCTCCAGCTTTGCCCAACAAGCCTCGCAGATGATCAACAGGCTTCATGCCCATGGCCAAAACAAACGCCAGATCGCGATAGTAGGGATAAAACCAATCATATCCGGGCCGCAAAGTCGCCGCCGCCGCCACCTGAATGGCTTCGTGTCCGATGCCTGAGATGTGAAATGGCGCTCTTCCCTGCCGGTTCATCACCCAACTTCGCTCATCCACTTTCCGGCCAAGCACCATGGACTTGTACAGTTGCAACAACTGGTCGTCTGTCAACTTATCCGACGGACGCTCCGATTGTTGTGACTTTTGGGATTTCCTGGCTGCAGTAGCCATAACACCTCCTTGTGTCAAAATATTGAATTTGAACAAAAATACATCTTCCAACAGGCTTCATTGCCTTGTCAGAATCTCTTTAACAATCTGTAGGTAAGTATTATAGCACTGAATGAAAATGGCAGAAAGTCCGGCCATGCATCCCTGGAATTATTTGCCCAAAACCGCAATCAAGGCCATCGACAGATCATCGGCGTTGACGCCAAATGATAATGTTTTGATAACTGACTGGAGTCTGGCGAAAATTATTTTGGCCGCTTTTCAAGTCATTTTTTGACACAAATTAAGCGAATTTATCGAATTTTTCTCTTCTTTTTTCGTATAATTCGTGTCAATTCGCGTCAAAATCAAAAA
>JALSPL010000299.1 GCA_026985975.1 Anaerolineae bacterium
TGGACCCGGTGTATACGGGACGGGCGGCCGCGGGCCTGTTGGATCTCATCCGCCAGGGCTTCTTCAAGCCCGACGAGACAGTGCTATTCTGGCACACCGGCGGCACGCCCGCGCTCTTCGCCGACCGATACGCGGGCGAACTGCTTCGTAAATAAACGTTGGCGTCGTTTGCAGAGGCGCTCTCGAAACCAACGTTGGCCTGGCGCTCAACCACGTAATGCGTAAAACGTAAAACGTGAAGACCTTACGCATTACGCATTACGCATTACGTTTTACGGACTTGGCTGTCCCACCAGATTGGCTCGCTCATTTTCATTCTTATTGGCGTGCAAACGCTCATGAAAAATCTGTGTAATCCGTGGCAAAAGTGGAAAACGCCAATATCCAGTCAAAAAGATAAAACAGGAGTCACATCTATGATCAATCGCGATCGCATCGTCAACACCTTTCTCGAACTCGTCCGGATCGACAGCCCCAGCGGCAAGGAGGCTGCATTCCGGGAGGAGATGATCAAACGCCTGCAGGCGCTGGGTCTGAGCGCCGAAGTGGATGATTACGGCAACCTCATCGCCCGATTGGAAAGTGGCGCGGGCGAGTATTTCCTGCTATCGAGTCACATGGACACGGTGGAGCCGGGCCGCGGCGTCAAGCCCGTCATCCGCGACGGCGTCATCTATTCCGATGGAACCACCATCCTCGGCGGCGATGACAAGTCGGGCGTGGCCATCATCCTGGAGGTCTTGCAGCTCATCAAGGAGCAGAACCTGCCTCATCCGCCCATCGAGGTGGCGCTGACGGTGGAGGAGGAGCTGGGCCTGCAAGGAGCCAGAAATCTGGACATGAGCGCCCTCAAGTCGAAATGGGGCCTGGTGCTGGATTCGGGCGGCGGCCCGGGCAAGATCACCCGCAGCGGGCCCTCCGCGGACAAATTCCTGGTCACCATCAAGGGCCGGGGCGCCCACGCGGGGCTGCGCCCCGAGGCGGGCGTCAACGCCCTGGCCATCGCAGCCGAAGCCCTGACCCGCATGCCCCTGGGCCGAGTGGATTTCGAATCCACCTGCAACATGGGCGTCATCGAAGGAGGCACGGCCCGCAATGCCGTCCCGGCCGAGGTGCATCTCTTTGGCGAGGCCCGCAGCCGCAACAACGATAAGCTGGCCATCCTCAGCCAGATCATCATCAATGCCCTGGAGCAGACCACGGCCCGCTGGGGCGGGGAGCTGGAGCTGGAGCATGTGCACAATTACAGGGCCTATCGCCTGCCCGACGACGCGCCCATCATCCAGGCCGTAATCAAGGCCACCGAGGAGCTGGGCTATGAGCCCGTGCTGCGGGAGGGCGGCGGCGGCACCGACGGCAATCACTACAACGCCGCCGGCATCCAGACGGTGACCGTCAGCTCGGGCCAGGCTGCGGTGCACACCGTGGACGAGCATCTGCCCATCGACGATTTCGTTGGCTGTGCCGAGGTGGTCCTGCAGACGGTGATGAATATAGCGCAATAGAAGAAGCTTGTCATGGTCTCATCCAAAATTTGGTGGGTGCGCGGCTACCGGCTCATCTTCGCCCTCCTGGCGCTTATCGCCCTGATTGCGCAGTGGATGCAGAGCCTGGGCGCACAGCGATCCACCATCGATTTTTTCAGCTATTTCACCATCCAGAGCAATCTCATCGCTGTAGCGGTTTTGCTCTGGGGAACGCTGAAGCCCGGTGAGGGGGGCGATGGCCGCGCCCGCTACCTGTTTCGGGGCGCGCCCGTGCTCTATCTGGGCATCACCGGCGTCGTCTTCGCCCTGCTGCTCTCGAACCAACCCCAGGTGACCGCGGCCTTCGCCAACACGGTGTTGCACAAACTCATGCCCGTGATCATGATGGCGGACTGGATTCTGGTTCCGCCCGGCCAGGCGATTTCCGTCCGCCGGGCCGCGGCACTTTGGCTCATCTATCCCACCGCCTGGCTGGCGTACACCATGATCAGAGGCGCCGCTATCGATTGGTATCCCTATCCTTTCCTCAATCCGCACGTGATGGGCGGTTATGGCCGGGTGCTGGCCCTGCTCCTGGGCATCGTCATCGGGGCCGTGGTCTTCACCGCCATCATCGTGTGGAGCGGGCGACTGGTGAGCGAAAAGACGGACGCTGGACGCCGCCTCGGCCGCCTGCCCCAATAGGACCGACGGCGTGAACCGGCAACAGCAGGCCCGACCCACCGGCCTGCTGTTTTCGCGTCCGCCGCAATTGGTGCTATCATTCGCCTACGACTTTCTCCCACCATTACCACTTTGGAGTGCGCCATGGCAGATTCCACCCCAACCGATCCCCTGATCCTCGTCATCGATCTGGGCACCACGGCCTGCAAGGCGGGGCTGGTGACGCCCAACGGCCAGGTCGTGGCCTATGTCAGCGAAGCTGACGCCACGCCCACCCACTTCGGGCCCGACGGCAAGGCCGAGCAGGACCCCGCGGACTGGTGGGCGGTGATCACCCGCAATGTGCGGCGGGCGTTGGCCGAAAGCGGCGTCGCCCGGGAGCGCATCGCGGGCGTGGGGGTGAGCACGCACTGGTCGGGCACGGTGGCGGTGGACGCCGCGGGCCAGCCTCTGGGCAACGCCATCATCTGGATGGACAGCCGCGGCGCGCCTTATGTTGAGGAGATCACCGACGGCTTCCCCAAGGTGGAGGGCTACGGCGTGCGCAAGCTCATCACCTGGCTGCGCCTGACCGCGGGCATGCCCACCCGCAGCGGCAAGGACAGCATCGCCCACATCCTCTAT
>JALSPL010000300.1 GCA_026985975.1 Anaerolineae bacterium
CCCACGCCAACGCCCACGCCCGTGCCGCCGGTGCTGCTCCCGGCCATCGAGCCGCCGACGCCCACGCCCGGCGCTGCGCCGCAAGAGACTCCCGCCCCAGCGGAAGAAGAAAACGGCCCGTGCACCAATCGCATCAAATTCATCGAAGATGTGACCGTGCCCGACAACACGAAAATCAAACCCAACGCCCGATTCACCAAAACATGGCGCTTGAAGAATGCGGGCACATGCACCTGGACCGAGGATTATCTGCTGGTCTTCGCCGGGGGCGAGCAAGTGGGCGGGCCTGAAAGCCAGCCGCTGGGCCAAAATGTGAAGCCGGGCCAAACCACCGACATATCGGTGACGCTGACGGCGCCCGCTCTCCGGGGCGACTACGCCAGCCAATGGCTGCTACAAACGCCCGACGGCGCAAAATTCGGACTGGGAAAGAATGGCAAGACGCCCTTCTGGCTCAAAATACGCGTCCCCAATGACGCGCCGACCGGCGATGCGGCCAACGGCGTTATCAGCGGCGTCGTCTGGCACGATCTGTGCGCCTCGGATCAAGCCACCGCGGAGGCGCTGCCCGATGGCTGCGAGATCGCGCCCGGCGGCGGCGTCATGGCCGACGGCGTGCACCAAGCCAACGAACCGCCCATCGTCGACGCCGAGATCACCCTGGGGCAGGGCCCCTGTCCCGCCGCGGGCCTGGCCACCGTCAGGTCAGATATCGATGGCGCTTATCAATTCACGGGTTTGAAAGCGGGCGAATACTGCATCAGCATCAACGCCACATCCGACCACAATCACTACATCTTCATTCCCGGTCGGTGGACCACCCCGCCCGATGGCCAACAAAGCGTTACCCTGATTCCGGGCGAGACCCGCACCCAAGTGGACTTCGGCTGGGATTACGAGCTGGCCCCGTGATGAGGTCGCCATGCCCATCGAAATCGAATTGAAGTACAGCCTGGATCAGGATCTCGCCCAACGCATCTTGTCGCAACGCTCGCTGGCGGGCCGCGCACTGACCCCTTTCGTCACAAAGACCGTCACCGACATCTATTTTGACACGCCCGACGCCCGCGTGGCCCGGGCCGGATACGCCTTGCGTTTTCGGCGCAAAGGCGACAAAGATTCGCTTCAGCTCAAGAGCCTGACGCCCGCGACCGGGGCCTGGCATCGACGGCGGGAGTTGCACATCGTCACCGAGCATCCCACCCGGCCGCAGCGCTGGCCCGATACGCCCGCAGCCCGTCTGCTGCGAGAAATAGTGGCGGAACAGCCCCTGCGCCCCCTGTTCACCATCCACCAGCAGCGCCACGAGGCTCGGGTGCTGGATGAAACAGGTCTCCCCTTCGCCCTGCTCAGCCTGGATGAAGTGCGCTGGCAGGCGGACGAGAAAGAAGAACGGGCCTGGGAGCTGGAAATCGAGCTGCTTCCCCAAGGGGATGAAGCGCCGTTGCGGAAACTGGCGCAGGCGTTACAGGCCATGCCGGGCTTGCATCCTCAGGCCGTATCCAAATATAAGCGAGGCATGATGTTGGTGAGCGACAGGGGATGAGCGCACTGGTTGCCTTTCCCCAAGTCCGTTTTCTCCCCAATGATTCCTGACCCAACCAAGCCGGAACCCAAAAAGAATACGGCCTTTCACCGGATAACTTTTTTCTCTGAGGGCTATAATTTCATCGGGTGTGTCCTATTTGAGTTGGGAGCGTCTCAAACACTCGCCGAGTGAACTCGGACGCTTTAGGCGCTTCGCGCCGACGGTCGCCCTGCGGCGACCTGGACGGCGAAGGCCGTCCGTTGGCCGCAGGCCTGAAGCGCCCGACTTGAGTCGGTCAGCCACATGCTGCAGGCTTCCAACTCGTTTAGTATCTTGACAGTGAAATTCTTGTACGCGGAACAAAAAGTTACACAGAGAGCCACAGAGGAAAATCAAGAGCTTCACAGAGGATTTTTAGAGATTTCTCTGTGCTTCTCTGGCAATCTCTGTGAAACTCTGTGTTCCTGTTTGGCTCTGGCTCGGCCAGGTTAGGACGCACCCAATTTTATCGATGAGATTACCGCCCCCGAGTGGGCGTGCGAACGCAGGTGACCGGAGCCAGCAACCCCTCGGCAGGCGCAGTCAGCGCCACATCTTCGCCTGTCGTGGCGCTCCAACGCAAGCTGCCTTGCTCCACTGTCGTTGTATAGATGGTCAGTCCATAGAGATAGCTCCCGTCGGGGCAGCGGGCCATGCTTGTGATGTCCCCGACGGGGGAAATCTGGAAAACCGGTGTGGCTTCGCCGGGCGTCCGCGTCGAAATCTTCATCACCTTGACCGGGGCCAGAGGTTTGTGGCGCTGGCGCATGGTGAAGAAGAAGACGTCCTCGGGCCAGCCAAAGGCGGGAATGATTGCCATCGGCTCCTCGTTTTCCGGCGGTTGATAAAGCTGAATGGTCTCCTGCGCAACCGGATCGAAAATCTGCACGGTTTGGGTCTCGGTATTGATGAAAGGCGTCCGCCACACAGGGATCGAGTTTACCAAAGCCTGCGACTCCTCATCAGATAGTAATCTCAGCGCGTGATTTTGATCCGACTGATAGAACGAGTATGGTTGGGGATCGAAAGCCAGCAACAGCTTCAAGTTCTCGCCCGGAAGCCTGTCGGCATAGACGAGGCGTTCGGCGGAGGCGGGGGCCAGCCAGGAGCCAACGACGCCCTGCTCAGGCGCATAGGCCACGATCCAGTCGCGATTGCAGCGCACGCTCTGCTGCCAGACCAGCAGCGGCGGAGCGCCGGGCGCG
>JALSPL010000301.1 GCA_026985975.1 Anaerolineae bacterium
AAGTGGGGGCCATTGTGCTCACTGGCAACGACCGGGCCTTTGCCGCCGGCGCAGATATCAAAGCCATGGCCCGAGCCAGCGCCATGGATATGCTTCTGAACGATCTCATCAGCAAATGGGAGACCATTCTTCACATCCACAAACCCGTCATCGCGGCGGTCAGCGGCTACGCCCTGGGCGGCGGCTTCGAGCTGGCCATGGCCTGTGATATGATCATCGCCAGCGAAAGCGCCCAGTTCGGTCAGCCCGAAATCAATCTGGGCATCATCCCCGGCTTTGGCGGCACCCAGCGTCTGACCCGGGCCGTGGGCAAGGCCCTGGCCATGGAAATGGTCTTGCTGGATCGCCGTCTTTCGGCCGATGAAGCCTTGCATTTGGGCCTGGTCAATCACGTTTATCCGGTGGAAACTTATCTGAATGAAACCTTGAAACTGGCGCAGAAGTTGGCCCGACAGGCGCCGGTGGCCGTGCGTCTGGGCAAAGAGGCGGTGAACAAAGCCTTTGAACTCAACCTGCACGAAGGTCTCCAATTTGAGCGCCGGGCTTTTCATCTTCTCTTCGCCACCGAAGATCAAAAGGAAGGCATGACCGCATTTATCGAAAAACGGCGCGCCCAGTGGCAAGGAAAGTGATCATGTTCTCGACCATTCCGCAATCTCTCCCTCCCAAGATCACCGGCTTGAATATCAGCGTCGGCTCATTCCTGCCGCGAGTGCTGATGCCCAGTTCAGAGGGCGTCGAACTCTCTCCCATCGACATGGTGGAGCCGGGGGCGCTGGGCGTGTGCATCTACAATCCGGCTCCGGTCAACCCTATGCCCCTGCCGCCGCCAGGCATGGATTACGCTTCCCGCCTGGCCATGCTGAATAAACGCAACGTCAGCTTTTACATCATCAGCGGCCAGGTTCCGCCCAAACTGGAAAACTGGCGCAAACTGGCGGGCCTGGAAGACGTCCCTTTTCTATGCGATGTCGAGAAAGCCTTTGCCGCGGAGGTGGGAATTCCCATCAAACGGCTGGAGGATCAGAATTTTCGCACCCACGCCGCCTTCGTTTTGCAAGAAGATCGCGTATTGGCCATACTTTTGGAGACGGATCTGGCGCATCATTTCGAGAAATTGCTGGCGGCGCTGGATATGGCAGAAGGCCGGGAGCCGGGCGAATATGATCTCCCCGATCAGCCGACCTACTGAGCGATGACCCAACTGCCCCGCCTGGCGGGATTGAAAACCTACGTCAGCGATCTGGACGCCGCGCGGGCGTTTTGGCGCGCTCATTTTGATCTGACGCCCCTCGCCACCGGCGATACATTGCGCTACGCCCTGGGCGATGTGGCGTGGGAGATGTTGCCGGGCGGGCGGTTTTGCGGAACGCGCGGGCCCCATGGAGCCATGCCCGTGTTCAGCATCGATGATTTTGGCCGCGCTCGCGGCTACCTGATCGCCCATGACATTCCCATCGTTTTCGAGGAAATGATGCCGGGCATGAGCCTGATGGTTTTTCTGGATCCGGACAACAATCCTTTCGAGCTGGCGCAAGAGACAGATCCTGGCGCATGGGACATCTCTCAGCGTAAAGCGCTGCGCACCAAGCGCCGCCGCGACGCCCCCCAAGCGCAGCCCATTCGCCTGCTAGGCTTCTCAGAACTCACCATCTACGCCCACGACATCACCGCCAGCGTCAACTTTTATCGAGATGTGATCGGGCTGCCGGTGGGACTTTCCTATTTTGCTCATGTGCATCTGGTCGCCGAAAATGCGCCCGTGGTGCTTCGCACCACCCGCTGGCGATGTAAGGCGCCCCATCAGCCTCACGGCACAGAGCCTGTCTTCGCAGTTCCCGATCTGGACGCGCTGACAAAGCGGTTACGGGCAACTGGCGTGACATGGGTGCGGCGCGACTCGGGTCTGACGGCGCGAGATCCGGCGGGAATCCAGGTGCATTTCGTGAGACGCTCATAAGCGATTACAAAACCACATCAAAGGTCTTGAAAGGGGGGATAATGGAATTGAATCTACAGAAATTTTCATCTGTGCGATTTGGCGCGAACCGAACCATTGGGGTATACTCTAGCGCGTTAAAGCAGGCTCGCACATGATGTTTTCATCCAGGACTTTTTATGCGACGTCAGAATGCAACGAAGCATCCTGATTGGGTGCAACTCACAATCAAACTTGTCATTCTCGTCGGATTAGCTCTCATCGTTCCTCTCTTCCTGGGCGTCACATTCGATATTTTATCTGGTTCCGCCCCCCTGGGGACGCTGCTCGGCATGTTCGCAGGGATTTTTGCGGCAACGATCATCGTTATCCGCATCATTCAAACCCGTTATCTAACAATCGCTCCGGTTTCTGAAGAAGAAAACGTAGAAAAAGGAGAATCATCGTAATGAGCAAACTGCTCCGACCGAAACCCCTTGCTATCATCATCGGCTTCCTCGCCCTGCTGGTCATTTCGATCTTGTTCGTGCGGGTGCCTTTGCCGACCATTTTGCTTCCAGGTGAGGCCATTCCCGGGCTGGCGATTGGAAATTTCAAAATCACCAACACGTTTATCGCTACGCTGATTGCAGATATCGTTGTGCTGGCGTTGGCTTTTCTGGCTGTGCGGAATATGAAGGATGTGCCGGAGAGTAAACTTCAGAATATTTTTGAGTGGATCTATGAGATTTTCGAGGGGATGTTGACGGATATCGGTGGAAAGGAAAAAGCGAAAGCCTGGGTGGGCGTTTTTCTTACGCTGTTGTTTTTCCTGCTATTCGCCAATTGGATGGAACTGGTGCCGGGCATCGATAGCATTGGTTACATCGAGCCTGTAGAAAAAGCGTATGTCGAAAAGGGCGTGACCGTGGGGTACCAGGTCAAACATCTCGGGCCATTCATTACGCTGACCAGCGAACAGGTCAAGTTGTCGAATGAAGAGCGTGAGGCAATCAAAAAGGAGGCCGAAGAGGTGGAGGCTGCGGGGCAGGAGTATCATCCTCATGAACCTAAAGGCTACGTGCTGACGCCTTATGTGCGCGCTGCAACCACCGATCTTAATCTCACCATTGGTCTGGCGCTCCTGGTAGTCATCTGGAGCCATGTCATCGGGTTCCGGCGTCTGGGCGGCAAATACGCCCGCCGTTTCGCCCTGCCTGTCATCACCGGCATGAAACCCATTGATCTTTTTGTGGGGCTTTTGGAGTTTATCTCCGAATTCGCCAAAATCATCAGCCTCAGTTTCCGGTTGTTTGGCAATATCTTCGCCGGGCAAGTGCTGCTCTTTGTCATGGCTTTTTTGGTTTCCTTCCTCTTGCCGCTGCCTTTCTTTGGTTTGGAGCTCTTTGTTGGCTTCATGCAGGCCTTCGTCTTCGCCATCCTCACCTTCATTTACTTCGAGCAGGCCACTCATAGTCATGCCGGAGATGAACATCATTAAAATCGTCAATGATTGAAAATTGATGATTAAAGGCTGTTGCACCCTCTTCTTTGGTCATTGATTTTGAATCCTTTATCTTTAGAAATCCATTCCCACTATCTCTTCTTTTACGGAGGAAATGATTTATCATGATTGAGATCCTTTCACCTGGCCTCGCAATTGGTTTGGGCGCTATTGGCCCTGGCATCGGCATCGGTCTGTTGGTTATGGGCGCCTTGCAGGCTATGGGGCGCAATCCCGAAGTCGCCGGCGAAATCCGCACCAACATGATTCTCGGCATCGTGTTCGCCGAATCTATCGCCATTTACGCCCTGGTTGTCGCACTCCTGCTGCTGTTCGTGGGCGCTCCCGGCCTGCAATAAGGTTGAGAACTCATCGTTGTTCCGCTCTTACAGCTCCAAGGAGGTTGATGTATGGCGGCTTTAGGCCTGAATCTTAATTATTTGTTATCGTATATCGTCAATTTCTTTCTCCTTTACTTCTTGCTGAAAAAGTTCGTCTTCCCGGCCGTTTCTCAGATGTTGGAAGATCGCAAGAAGCGGATTGCCGAAGGGCTGACGGCGGCAGACGCCGCCCGCCGTGAGGCCGAGGAGGAGCGTAAGAGGTTGATGGCGCAGTTGGAAGCTGAACGGGCCGAGGCCCAGCAGCGCGTGGCTGCGGCGTCGGCTCAGGCTGAGAAAGTCAAGGAGGATATCCTTGCCCAGGCTCGTCGCGAGGCCGAGGCCATCAAGACCAGCGCCGTCGAGGAAGCCGAAGCCGAGAAGCAGCGCATCCTCGCCGAAGCGCACAAGCAGATCGCCGAACTGGCGATGCTGGCCGCAGAACGCGTCGTGCGCAAAGGGCTGGATGAGAAGACTCAGCACCAGATTATCGAAGACTTCCTGTCTCAAGTGAGCCTGAACTGATCATGGAAAGAACGCCTGAAGCGTACACTCGCGGCATCCTCGCCCTTGTTCTCGAACCCTGGATTGGGGGTCTGAGCGCAGTCAATGCTGCTTATGCAACCGATAGGAAGCTGCGGGAGCAACTGGACAATCCTACGATTGAAATTACCGCAAAATTGTCGCTTCTGGATGGCGTCCTGCCCGATGACGCGCCCGATGACTTGCGGAATTTTCTGGGCGTGCTTTTCACCAATAACGACTTTGGCCTGATTGACGAAATTCTGCAATCGCTGGGCCGGGTTATGAGCGAAGAGGCCGGCGGCCCGTTGCCGGCGGTGATCACCAGCGCCGTCCCGCTGACGGACGAAGAGCGCTCCAAGATCGAGGCCAATCTGATCGATCGTTTTGGCGCCAATCTCGAATTCGCCTACACAGTCGATCCCGAGATCCTGGGTGGATTGGTTATCCAGGTGGGCGACAAGCTCATCGATGACAGTGTGCGCGGTCGTCTCAATGCTCTTCGCCAGAAAATTGGCGTCTAAGAAATTACCCAAGCGTTTTCATCGCGTCGGTTGGCGCAATCCAGACAAAGAGGAAAGAACTTATGGCAGTCGGACTTGATGATTTCACCCGACAGTTAAAAGAACAGATTCAACAATTCGAAGCTCCGCCCAGCGTGGTGGATGTGGGTGCGGTGACGGAAGTGGGCGACGGCATCGCCCGCATTCGCGGCCTGCAGAATGCCATGGCCAGCGAGATTCTGGAATTTTCCACCGGCACCCTGGGCATTGCTCTGAACCTGGATGAGGATACTGTCGGCGCCATCATTATGGGCGAATACAGCGGCATCCAGGAAGGCGATATTGTTCGCAGCACCGGCCGCATCGCTTCGGTGCCGGTGGGCGACGCCCTCATCGGACGCGTGGTCAACGCCCTGGGGCAGCCCATCGACGGCAAAGGCCCCATCGAAACCGACGCGTTCCGCCCGGTGGAGCGCATCGCTCCCAACGTGGTGGTGCGCAAGAGCGTGGACACCCCGGTGCAGACGGGCATCAAGGCCATCGACGCCATGATCCCCATCGGCCGCGGGCAGCGCGAGCTCATTATCGGCGACCGCCAAACCGGCAAGACCGCCATCGCCATCGACACCATCATCAACCAGAAGGGCAAAGACCTGATCTGCATCTATGTCGCGATTGGCCAGAAACGGGCCAGCGTGGCCCAGGTGGTGGCGACGCTGGAGAAACATGGCGCCATGGAGCATACCATCGTCGTGGCCGCCACCGCCTCCGATCCGGCGGCGTTGCAATTCCTGGCCCCCTACGCCGGCACCGCCATGGGCGAAGAATTCATGGAGCAGGGCAAAGATGCGCTCATCGTCTATGATGACCTGAGCAAGCACGCCTGGGCCTATCGTCAGGTTTCGCTGCTGTTGCGCCGCCCGCCCGGACGCGAAGCGTATCCCGGTGACGTCTTCTATCTGCACAGCCGTCTGCTGGAGCGCTCCGCCAAGCTGGATGCTGAATACGGCGGCGGCTCTCTCACAGCTTTGCCCGTCATCGAAACTCAGGCTGGCGACGTCTCCGCCTACATTCCCACCAACGTCATTTCCATCACCGACGGCCAGATTTATCTGGAAGCCGATCTGTTCTATGCGGGTATTCGCCCCGCCCTGAATGTGGGGCTTTCGGTTTCCCGCGTGGGCTCTTCGGCCCAGACCAAGGCTATGAAGCAGGTGGCGGGCCGGATGAAGCTGGAATTGGCCCAGGGACGCGAGCTGGCCGCCTTCGCCCAGTTCGGCTCGGATCTTGACAAAGCCACCCAGCGCCAGTTGGATCGTTTTCAACGGCTGACGCAGTTGCTGAAACAGCCGCAGTATCAGCCGCTTTCTCTGGCTCAGGAAGTGATGGTGATTTACGCCGGCACCAATGGCTACATCGACGATGTCCCCATCGATCGCATTCCCGAATGGGAGCAGAAATTCTATCAATTTATGGCAGCCAGTCATCCCGAAATCGGCAACGCCATCGAACGTGACAAGAAACTGACGCCCGAAACGGAAGACGCTCTGAAGCTGGCCATCGACGAATTCAACAAACAGTTTGTCTAGCGTTCCCTGAACACTGATTACTGTTTACTGATCACTGCTTACTGATCACATCAGGAGTCCCCATTGGCTACCACCCGTGAGATCAAACGACGCATTCGCAGCGTCAAAAACATTGCCCAGGTGACCAAGGCTATGGAGGCTGTGTCCGCCTCCAAAATGCGTCGCGCTCAGGCTCAGGCCCAGGCGACCCGTCCTTACGCCAACAAGGCCATGGAGGTGCTGTCCTTCCTGGCCCGCATTCGCAACTCCTACGCGGCCGATCAACCCCTGTTGCAACAGCGAGATGTGAAACGCGTGGGCTTTCTGCTCATTACGGCGGATCGCGGTCTGGCGGGCGGACTGAACAGCCACATGATCACCTCCGCCGCCCGTTGGATCAAGGCCTGGGAGAAAGAATGCAAAGCGGTGGAGTTGGTCACCATCGGCAAAAAAGGCCGGGATTGGATGCGCAAATACGGGCCTCCCATCCGGGCGGAATTCGTCAGCCTGGGCGATCGCCCGGCCAGCGGCTACCTGGCCGCCAGCCATCGCCGCAAAGCCACAGCCGAGGTGGGCCCCATCGCCCGGGTGTTGATGGATGATTTCATCTCCGAACGTTACGACGCCGTCTATGTGGGCTTTATGAAGTTCATCAACACGGTCAACCAGGAGCCAACCCTGGTGCAATTACTGCCCATTGTGCCCGACGCCAGCGTGCCATCCGATATGGCCATCGATTACATTTTCGAGCCCGATGCGGAAACCGTGCTGGAGCAGATTTTGCAAAGCCTGCTGGAGATCGAGATCCTGCAAGCCCTTTATGAAGCCATCGCCAGCGAACACTCCGCCCGTATGGTGGCCATGCGCAACGCCACCGAGGCCGCGGATGAACTCATCGGCGATCTGACGCTTACTTACAATAAAGCGCGACAACACGCCATCACCATGTCCTTGTTGGATATCGCCGGCGCTGTCGCTGCTCTGGAATAATCGAGGAATAAAAAAGATTGATGATTCATGATTAATGATTCAAGAGTGAAATCCACGGGAAAACTGCGTTACTCCCGACCACTTTGATCATTAGTCTTTAATCATCAATCATGAATCATTGATTCAATACCGCATCTACCTGCAATAACAACAGGTAGCATTGGAGGAATGACTGGATGAGCACGAATGGCAAATCCCAATCCAAAGGACATATCATCCGGGTTGTCGGTCCCGTCGTCGACGTGGAATTTCCTGACGGCCATCTGCCCGACATCTTCGACGCCGTAAACATCCCGCTGGAGGATGGCGGTGAGTTGGTGTGCGAAGTGCAGCAGTTGCTGGGCAACGATCGGGTGCGGACCGTGGCCATGTCCACCACCGATGGTCTGCGCCGCGGCATGGAGGCCGTCGCCACCGGCGCGCCCATCAAGGTGCCGGTGGGCCTTTCGACCCTAGGCCGTATTTTTGACGTCACAGGCAAGGCGATTGATAACCTGGGAGCGGTCGAAACCGACACTTATTACCCCATCCATCGTTCGGCCCCGTCCTTCGAAGATCAGTCCACCAAGACCGAGATGTTCGAGACCGGCCTGAAGGTCATCGACCTGGTGGCCCCCTTTACCAAGGGCGGCAAGACCGGCGTCTTTGGCGGCGCTGGCGTAGGCAAAACCGTGATCATTCAGGAGCTCATCCGCAACGTGGCCGAGGAGCACAGCGGCTTTTCGGTATTCGCCGGGGTGGGCGAACGCAGCCGCGAGGGCAACGACCTGTGGCACGAGATGAAAGATTCGGGCGTGCTGCCCCAGACGGTGATGGTCTTCGGCCAGATGAACGAGCCCCCCGGCGCCCGCCTGCGCGTGGGGCTGACCGCCGTCACCATGGCCGAATACTTCCGTGACGAAGGCCGCGATGTCCTCCTCTTCATCGACAACATCTTCCGCTTCGTGCAGGCGGGCTCCGAGGTGTCGGCGCTGCTGGGACGTCTGCCCAGTGCGGTGGGGTATCAGCCCACCCTGGGCACCGACATGGGTGAGCTGCAAGAGCGCATCACCTCCACCAAACGGGGCTCCATCACCTCCATGCAGGCCATTTATGTGCCCGCCGATGACTACACCGACCCCGCTCCAGCCACCACCTTCGCCCATCTGGACGCCACCATCTCGCTGGAGCGCTCCCTGGCGGAACAAGCCCTCTTCCCCGCGGTGGACCCTCTGGCCTCCACCAGTCGCATCCTCGATCCCCTGGTGGTGGGCGAGGAGCACTACAACGTGGCCCGCGGCGTGCAGCAAACCTTGCAGCGCTACAAGGACTTGCAGGACATCATCGCCATCCTCGGCGTCGAGGAATTGAGCGAGGAGGACCGGCTCACCGTGGCCCGGGCCCGCAAGATCCAGCGTTTCCTCACCCAACCCATGTTCGTGGCCGAGCAATTCACGGGCCAGGCGGGCCGCTATGTGAAGATCGAAGACACCGTGCGCGGTTTCAAAGAAATTCTGGAGGGCAAGCACGACGATCTGCCCGAAGCCGCATTCTACATGGTCGGCGGCATCGAGGAAGCAGTCGCAAAGGCGAAGAAATTGCGGGAGCAGTAGATTCGAATCTCTTAATCTCTACGAATCTCTCCAACCTTTCTCCTTCTCCGCCCCATCCATTCCCTGCGAATACATTCATGGCTACTATCCATTTATCACTTATCGCCCAGGATCGCATCGTCTATGAAGATGATGTCAAGATGGTCATCCTGCCCGGCGCGTCCGGCGCCATCGGCGTATTGGCCAAACACGCCCCGCTGATGGCGGTCTTGCAGCCGGGTGAGATTCTGGTGCGCAAAGATGGCGAGGAAGATCGTTACTTTTCTGTTGGCGGCGGCTTTGCCGAAGTGCGTCCCGATGAAGTCGTTGTGTTGGCCCGCTCCGCCGAATCCGCCGAGGAGATCGATATCGCCCGGGCCGAGGAAGCCATGCGGCGGGCCCAGGAATATCTGAGCAGCCCTGAAAAAGATCGAGATATGGAACGACGTCTGGCCATGGAATCGGCGTTGCGACGCTCTCTGGCCCGCATGAAGGTGGCTCGACGTCGCGCCGCTGTCCGTTCTCGTTCTGCCGAACAGACGCCGTATCGCCAGGCGCAACAGGAAGAAGAGTAAAGACGGCATCCACACAATCGAGTCAAAAAGCCGGGCGTTATCCAAGCGTCCGGCTTCTTCTTGTCCCGAATTTTCATCCTCCTCTGTTCTGCACTATAATTTGAAAATCAAAGAACGCATCTAAAAAGAGGAACCTCTATGTTTGAAAAGCAAATTGGCATCGATCTTGGCACCGTGAATGTCCTCGTTTATCTTGCGGGCAAGGGCGTTGTCCTGCAAGAGCCCAGCGTCGTGGCCGTCTCCACCCGGGATAGCAAGATCGTGGCCGTGGGGGCTGACGCCTCGGACATGTTGGGGCGCGTGCCCGACAGCATCCGCGTCTTTCGCCCTGTGCGAGACGGCGTCATCGCCGATTATTTCGTAACCACCTCCATGTTGCGGCATTTCATCCGCAAGGTGGTGGGACGCAATCCCCTGTTTCGTCCCCAGGTGATGATGAGCTCACCCAAGGGCATCACCAGCGTGGAACGACGGGCCGTATATGACGCCGCCATCAACGCCGGCGCCAAAGAGGCTTATCTGATTCCAGAACCGCTGGCCGCGGCCTATGGCGCCGGTTTGCCCATTCATACGCCCACCGGAAACATGGTTGTGGACGTCGGCGGCGGCACCACCGAGGCGGCCGTCATCTCCATGAATGACATCGTGGTGTGGAGCAGCGTACGCGTGGGCGGCAACCGCATCGATCAGGCGATCATCAGCTACATCCGCAAGAAATATAACCTTGTGATCGGTGATCAGACCGCAGAGCAGTTGAAAGTGCAGATCGGCTCCGCCATGCCCCTGGAGGATGAATTGTCGCTGGAGGTGCGCGGACGCGATCAGGTCAAGGGCCTGCCCCGCACAATCACCGTCACGTCGGAGGAGGTGACCGAGGCCATGACCGATCCCATGCGCTCTATCATCAGTACAGTGAAACAAACACTGGAAAAAACGCCGCCGGAACTGGCATCCGACATCATCGATCGCGGCATTGTGCTCACCGGCGGCAGCGCCCAGTTGCGCAATATCGACCATTTGCTGACCAAAGAAACGGGCGTGCCCTGCTACGTCGCCGATAACCCCATCGCTTGCGTAGCCATTGGGGCGGGCCGGGCCATCGAGAATCTGGAGATCATGCGACGCTTTTTGCCCGAAGTTTAGAGAATATCTGCTGGTTGCTCTTTCGTTGCTCTCGCCAATGCGTTGGCGGGAGCTTTTTTGTGGGAGCGGCGCCGACAGCAAATGCGCCGCATTGCCGAAGTAAGGCTCGCCTTTACAAACCGGTGAGCCAAAACCGGGAAATGGTTGTATAATGAGATGGTGGATGCGCCGCACACTGGTTCATGGACGCTATTTCATCCCTCACGATTTTGTCTCTTTCGCTCTGCGAAGAGACGAGACTCATCCTTTTGAAATGCTGTCGGACTACGATTGTTGGATCGACTGAAAAAATTGATCTCACGCAAAGTCACAAAGCCGCAAAGAAAAATACCAGGATTTCGCCAAGAAAAATCGGCTGGGTAAGACTGCATTTAATCGTGGAGCAATTCAGGTCCATTTTTCAATGAGTTTGAGGGTCTCCTTGGAGGGACGC
>JALSPL010000302.1 GCA_026985975.1 Anaerolineae bacterium
ACACTTATCCCGGCCATGGCAACGCCGCCACCCATATCTGGCGGCCGGGCGTTTTTCAGGAAACCTATTGGCTGACCGTGCAGCCGGAGCTGCCCTTGCCTGCATCCGGGCATCTGCTGGTTGCGCTCTTCAACCCCGACGCCGATCCCGCCTATCTTCCCGTGTATGACAGCCAGGACAACCGCGTAGGCGAGAGCATCCACTTTGGCTCTCTGCGCATCAGCCCCGACAAAGCGCTGCCCGCCCCGCCGCTGACAGACGCCTCCAAAGCCACATTCGATGACATCCTGATGCTGAAAGACGCGGTCATCCTGCCCGAGCCCCAACATCCGGGTGGCATCTTCCCGGTGTGGCTGCGCTGGCAGGCCCGGGGCCCGGGCCCCGACGATCTCACCCTGAGCCTGCAATTGCTGGATCATAACGGCGTCTGGGCCGCGGGCGATGACGGCGAGGTTAGCGACATCCTCCTGCCCCAACACTGGCGGCAAGGGGATCATCTGCACACCGCCCGCTGGTTCTCCCTGCCCCCCGGCATCCCGCCCGGACGCTACACCCTGGCCGCGGCCCTCTACCGGGCGGGCGATCTCAGCCGCATTCCCGCGACCGACGCCAGCGGCCAGCCCCTGCCCAACAACGCCTATCCCCTGGGCGACATCGTCATCCGCTGAGCCCGCTCACTCTTTTCGGAGAATCCTCATGTCTGCATCCATCGATCTCCTGGTTCATGTCACCCACGAAGCCGGCGTCAAGGTGGGCGGCATCGGCGCGGTGCTCAACGGCCTGCTGGGCGCAGACGCCTATCAGCGCTCGGTGGCCCGCACCATCGTCGTGGGCCCCTACAACGTGGACAATCCCGGCGAAATGGCGCGGCTTTTCGCCCCGGGCAACCGCTTGCGCCTGCTCTACAACCGCATTCGGGGCGTGGCTTTGCTGCCCGCCCCCCTGGCCGACGCTTTTCGCAGCATCGAAGAAGCCTTCAACGTGGAGATTCTGTACGGGCTCAGGCCTTTCGGCGGGGTGGAGCACGAAGTGCTGTTGATCAATGTGACGCAGATCAACCGGGACAAAATGCGGGATTTCAAATACTTTTTGTGGGATCAATTCGGGCTGGATACGGCCCGTTATGAGTATGACCCCGAATTCCGGCTGTTCATCGAGCTGGCCGAACCCGCATACGCTGCGCTCTACCATCTGGCGCAGGATGCGGGCGAACGCCGCGTCATCCTGGCCCATGAGTGGATGGGCGCGCCCCTGGCCCTGGCCGCCATGCAGCGGGATGCGGCGCTGTGGCGCACCTTCTTCTACGCCCACGAGGTGGCCACGGCCCGCCTGCTGGTGGAGGAGCATCCGGGCCACGACGCCCGTTTCTACAACGTCCTGCGTCTGGCCTTGCAGGAGGGCAAGTCGGTCTCCGATCTGTTCGGGCCGCAGGATTATTACTTCAAGCACGCCTTGCTGGAGCGGGCGGCCCTGTTCGACGGCATCCTGGCCGTGGGCGACCCGGTGGTGGAGGAGCTGCGCTTTATGGGCCGGGCCTTTGCCCACCGCCCGATCCATCTGGTGTACAATGGCGCGCCCGCGGCCCGCATCACCTTGCAAGACAAGCAGCGCAGCCGCGCCCTGTTGCAGGATTACGCCCGCAACCTGCTGGATTTCACGCCCGACTTCATCTTCAGCCATGTCACCCGCTTCGTGCTCAGCAAGGGCCTGTGGCGCGATATTCGCGTGCTGGAGCATCTGGACCGCATCTTCCAGCGGGCGGACAAGACCGGCATCCTCTACATCCTCTCCAGCGCCGAACCCACGGGACGTTCGCCCGAGCAGATCTTCCACTGGGAGCAGGAATATGGCTGGCCGGTAGGGCATCGGGCGGACAACGGCGATCTGCTGGGGCTGGAGATGGATTTCTTCTTCCAGGTGCTGGAGCCCTTCAACCGGCGCAGCAAAGCCGTCAAGGCGGTGCTCATCAATCAATTTGGCTGGAGCCGGGACCGTTGCGGGCGACGCATGCCCGAGGCCATGACTTTCATGGATCTGCGCCGGGGCGCGGATGTGGAGTTCGGGCAGAGCATCTACGAGCCCTTTGGCATCGCCCAGATCGAACCTCTGAGCTTTGGAGCGCTGTGCGTGCCCAGCAACGTGTGCGGTGCGGTAGGCTTTGTGCAGCGGGCCACCGCGGATTTCCCCGAATTCCCCAACGTCATCGTGGCCGATTACGTCACCCCACCCGCAGACTGGGTTTATCACAGCGCCCAGGAGGCCCTGAGCATCGATCAATACGCCCGCGATCTCATCGAGCGCCAGCGCAGCAAGCGGGTGGCCGAAGCCATCGCCGCCCGCCTGCCCCTGACCGACGCCGAGGCCCGGGCATTGCTGGCTTCGGGCCAGCTCGCAGCGCATCGCATGAGCTGGGAAGTGGTGGTGCAGGATTATCTGTTGCCGGCGTTGCAAGGAGAAGCGTAGCGGATCCGGCACCAACTGTTCCGTAAATAGAACGCAGATGACGCAGAAAAGTCTGATCTGCGCAGATCAAAAAGATAAAATCAGAATAATCTGCGCTAATCTGCGAGTATCAGCGGTATCTGCGTTCCAGATTTTCATTCCTTATTGGCGTGCAAACGCTCATGATACCTGTTCCGTAAATAAAGTTATGTTCACGTCATTCCGAAGGAGCGCAGCGACTGAGGAATCTCCCCGTCTGCAAACGCGAGATTCTTCGCTCCCGTTGGTCACTCAGAATGACACAGACGTTTTTTC
>JALSPL010000303.1 GCA_026985975.1 Anaerolineae bacterium
TAGGTGGCGTTGGCCATGGGGCAGGCGCACTCCCGGTTGGCGATGCTTTGCCGCATTTTCGCCATCTCCTGGCTACGCCAGATGGCATCGAAGTCATAATTCACATCCCGCAGATTGCCTACCGGCTGCGCCCGGATGCAGCAGCTCCAGATATCGCCGTTGGGCGCCAGATGCACGCTGGCCCAACTGGCGTAGCAGTCGATGACCTGCGTGCGCTCGAATAAAACGCGTTTGGCGATCTGATAGTATCGGGCGCGGAAGCTCTGGGTGATGCGGGCGAAGCCCCGGGCCGGGGCCTTGCGGGCCTGCTCGGTCAAAAAGTCGGCCACGGGCGCGTAATCCTCGGGCAGCGGCGTGATGCCCCAGCCCACGGTGTCCAGCTCCACCCGCTCTTCCGCCATCTCGGTGATGTAGCTGTCGGGCTGCAAAAATTGCAAACCTTCATAAATCTCGCGAAAACGATGGATATTGAAACGGCTGATAACCGTGTGCACGGTCAGGATGAGATTGCTGTGTTTCTTTTGCAGCGCCTTGAGCCCCTGCCAGGTGGCCATGGCCCGCTCCCAGTTGCCGGGCACGCCCCGAATGTCATCATGCTCCGCACCCACGCCATCCAGCGAGAGATTGATGCCGATGTCCGTCCCTGCGCATTCCGTGCACATGCGGTCGGTGGCTTGCAGAATGCGTTTGGTCAGCAGGCCGTTGGTGGGAATGGTGATGTAGGTGGGGCGGGTGCGACGATATCCGGCAATGACCAATTCATCCAGGTCTTTGCGTAAAAAAGGCTCGCCGCCGGTGAAGGTGAGATATTCCACCGATTTGCCCATGCTGACAAAGACCTTATCCCATTCCTCCAGGGTCATGTCATCGTTGGGCTTGCGCCACACATCGCAGGTGCGGCAGCGGCTGTTGCAGCGATAGCTGACCGACACCACCACCGAAAAGGGGTGGATGACGGGCCAGCCAAAGCGCCGAAATGACCAGTAGAGAGGGATTTTGGGGGCGAGGGTTATCAGAGACACGATGTTCAGTGATCAGTGTGCAGTTTTCAGTGTGCAGTATGCAGTCGCGACCCACTGAGCACTGAACACTGGTAATTGGCTTTTATGATGAGGCGGGTTGGGGAGCGCCGGGCCCGTCGGGCGGGGAAGCGGCTGGTGCGGCCTGGGCCTTGTCGCCGATGAAGAAACGCCGGGCCGTGGCCAGGGTGGTGGGCAACTCCAGCCAGAAGCGTTTGTTGGAGACTTTCTCCCAGATGCGTCGGGGACGATACAGGTAGAACCGCCGATAAGCCTCCCGCCATTTTCTAATCACCAGATCAGGATCGTACTTGCCGTCGTAAATAGTGAAGCGGGGCCGTTCATCATGAATGGCGAGATCGCGCCAGGTATCCGCGAAAACCTGTCCCTCGGTTTCGATGACATCCCACATATCGGTGCCCGGGAAGGGCGCCGCCAGCATGAAGTTGGCCAGATCGGGGTCCAGCTCCAGCGCCAGTTGGATGGTTTTTTCCATGCTTTCTTCAGTGTCGCCGGGCATGCCGAAGATGAAAAAGCCCATGGTTTGCAGGTTGGCGGCCTTGGCCCATTTGAAGGCGTTGCGCACCTGATCCAGGGTTTGTCCCTTGCGAATCACATGTTTCAACATCCAGGGGTCGCCGTTTTCGACGCCGAAACCCACGCGTTTGGCCCCGGCGGCTTTCATGAGATGAAAAAGTTCGGCGTCGGTGTGATTCACCTTCATGCCATGCACCGTAACCCAGGGCACGGCGTTCAGATTTTCCTGCACCAGCGCCCGGCATAGATCCTTGGCCCGGGGCAGCTTCAGATTCCAGATGTCATCGGTGACGCCGATTTCGGTGGCGTGCAGGTCTTGCACCACCCACCGCCATTCGGCGATGACATTTTCGACGCTGCGCCCGCGCCAGGTGTTGCCCGTGACCGGTTTGGAGCAAAAGCTGCACTTGTAGGGGCAGCCGCGGCTGGTGAGGATGGTGAAGGAGCGGGCGTGGGGGTCCAGACCATCGGTCAGGGGTTGGAGATTCGTGTATTTGTCGATTTTGAACAGATCATGGGCGGGGAAGGGCAGGGAATCCAGGTCCTCGATCATGGGGGCGACGGGCGAGATGTAGATGTCATCGCCCATGCGGTAGTTCAGGCCCGGAATATCCTGCTCCTCCGGGCGTTTGCCCTGCTCCAGGGCGTCGACAAAGGCCACGATGCCCTCTTCGGCCTCGCCCTTGAAGGTGTAATCCACCTGGGGATGCTCGGGGCTGAGGCTTTCGGCGGGCATGATGGTGAGATGCGGCCCGCCCAGGATGGTGGTCATGCCGTAGCGTTTGCCGACCTTGGCCATCTCCCAGGCGTCCTCGATGAGGGGCGTGGCCGCGGTGACGCCCAGCACTTTGTAGGGCTGGCCCGCGGCTTCGGCCTCATCGAGATAATGTTCGATGGGATAATCTTCGATGGAGGCGTCGTATATCATCACGTCGTGGCCCGCCTCGCGCAGCACCGCGGCCAGATAGCCCAATCCCAGAGGGATGTGCTTGCGAGAGGACCAGACTTTGGATTCGGGACTTGCCAGGATAACGCGCATAGTTAAGTGAATTGTCCTAATGAAGGGCGTGCAACGAGCAATGAGAAAGTATCAATGAGTGATGATTAGTGACTGGAGTCTGGCGAAAATTATTTTGGCCGCTTTTCAAGTCATTTTTTGACACAAATTAAGCGAATTTATCGAATTTTTCTCTT
>JALSPL010000304.1 GCA_026985975.1 Anaerolineae bacterium
GGCGGCGGATTATTCTGTTTCACCCTGCCCATTGCCGATTATTCCCCGGAGGAAGACGATGCAGACAGCTTCGAAACGCATCCTGATCATTGACGACGAGCCCGACGTGCGCCGGGCCGTGCGGCTCACCATCCAGTTGCAAGAGCCCCAATGGGAAGTGCTGGAAGCGGAGAACGGCGACGCCGACCTGCTGCTGGTGGAATCGGAGCAGCCCGATCTGGTGCTGCTGGACCTGATCATGCCGGGCATGAACGGCTTCGAGACCCTGGAGCAGTTGCGACTTTTCAGCGACGCGCCCGTCATCATCCTCACCGTGCGGGATGATGAACTGGACAAGGTGCGGGGTCTGGAGCTGGGCGCGGATGACTACATCGTCAAACCTTTCGGGCATCTGGAGCTCATGGCCCGCATCCGCTCGGTGCTGCGCCGGGTGGAGGGTCTATCGTCGGGCCATGAACCCCCGTTGGTCGTCGGCGATCTGCGCATCGATTTCGACGCCCATCAGGTCTTTTTGCGCGGCCAGCCCGTCTCCATGACCGCCACCGAATACCGGCTGTTGGAGATCCTGGCCCGCAACGCCGGTCGCGTTGTGCCCTACCAGACCTTGCTGCACCGGGTGTGGGGCCGCTACGCGGTGGATAGCAGCGATTATCTGAAAGTGTACATTCATCGCCTGCGCCAGAAGCTGGAGGAGGACCCCGCCCATCCCCGCTACATCCGCACCGTGCGGGGACAGGGCTACATGCTGGGCGACTGACCACGCGCAAAGCCTCCGGCGTCGTTGCCGGGGGCCTGCGTGGAGCTATTCAGTTGTATGAGGAGCCGTGGATGGCGGGATCAAGCCTGTCCGCCGTGCCCCATGGGTTGCTGACCGTGCGATCCGACCGACAGAGCCGCCCACACGCCCAGCACCAGCGCCACCAGACCGATGACGATGTCGTTCCACATGGCGGCGGCAGCGTTGCTGTAGCTGAGCACGAAGGGGGCGATGATCAACCACAGGCCCAAAACGCCGTTGATCCAGTTCAGGTACTTGACGGTGTTCTCATCATCGGCCAGAGCGGCCCAGACGCCGAAGACCAACAGGGCCAGCCCCACGATGATGGCGTCCCACAGGAACGCGGTCGTGGCGGTCATGCCGAAGATGAAGGGAGCCACAATCTCCCACAGGCCGGCGAGAGCGATGATCCAGCTCAAAGTCTTTGCAGTTTTCATGGTGAACCTCCTGATTGGATTTCAGAATGGGTGAAGGGTAATGATGGATCGGCTTGTTGATGAAGCCTTTCTTGTTTCACCCTCTTTATAACAAACGGAGGTTTCAAATCTGGTGAAAACAGGTAAAAAACCGGTTAAAATCCCACTATTGGATCGACTGAAAAAAGATTGATCTCACGCAAAGCCACAAAGGCGCAAAGAAAAATACCATGGTTTCGCCAAGAAGGACTGGCTGAACCCCTATCATTTTTGCTGTTTCAGCTACCGTCGCTACTGATTCCGACCTTTTTTCAGGAGAGCCACTATTCCAACCCCTGCCACCACGCCCGCAGTCGCGCCCGCCATCCCGATGGCGACGCTTGTCTGTTTTGGGCCTGCATCTTCCGCATCTTTTGCAAAAAGGCCTGAGCCTGGACATATCCCGACTCGAAAAGCGCCTCGGTGTCCCTGAAATCCCACACCGGGATCATCCGCTGGTAGCGAAATCGCCAGTGATGCACCGGCACGCCCTGGGCCGCGGCCAACGCCAGCTCCATCTCGATCTGCCGATGTTCGACAGACGTCAGCAGCTTGTCCAGAAAGGGCGAAAAGCCTCGTGCATCCACATCGGGCGGGCGGGGCTCGAACAAATCCAGGGCGATGATCTCGGCCGCGCCCATGCGGATGCTCGGTTCGATGGGCAAATTGCTCAGCGCCCCGCCATCCATCAGCCACGCCTTGTCCAGCCGCAGCGGCGCAATCCAGGGTGGGATGGCGGAGGATGCGGCCACGCCGTCCAGCACCCGCTGGTCTGGGTCCCTGCCAAAAATCACAGGTGTGTAGTGATTCAAATCGGTGGCCACGCAATACAGGGCTGGGCCGGACAGATCGCGAAATTGCAGATCGGGCGTGATGCCATGCCGGATGTAGAACGCCCGCATCTGGCGATGGTAGGTCTCCTTGCCCATGCGGTTGAGCATGGTGCGCATGGCGATGTGAATGTAATCGCCCGGCAGCAAGTCCGTGTTCTTGGCGTCCAGCCACGCATCCTCCAACCGCTCCAGACCGGTCAGCGAGAAGCCGTGAATGGCAATCATGGCGGCATTGACCGCACCAATGGATGTGCCAACGAGCAGGTCGGAACGAATGCCCGCTTCCAGCAAGGCCCGCAACGCGCCCACCTGCATGGCCCCGCGCGCCCCGCCTCCGCCCAGCGCGAAGGCCAGCCTGCTGGCGGGCGAGTTTGCAGAAATGGTGCGATTTGAAAGAGAATGTGCCATGAGACGGCTGCCGGTGGATGGATTTCACCATTGACTTTACCAAGCATAATCCTATCTCCCCCTCTCCGCAAATCAAACCGCCATGATCACCATCCGTCAGCTCGACACCCGCTCCGCCCACGACGTCCGCGACTGGATTGCCCTGCCTCATCGCATCTATGCCGACGCGCCGCTGTGGGTTCCCCAACTGGACAAAGACGCCCGCTTTCAGCTCAACCGGGAGAAAAACCCTTTCTATCTCTACGGCCACG
>JALSPL010000305.1 GCA_026985975.1 Anaerolineae bacterium
TTCAGCCCAACGCGCTCTCGCAGAAGCGGGTGGATGACCTGGAGGATGAGTTGAGCCAGCAGTTCGATGCGCCTTTCACCATCCAGGTTTACAAACTGCTGGCCGAGAAGCTGGAAGCGGGCGCCGCGCCGACGCCGACGCCCGCCACACCGGCGCTGACCCCGACGCCTGCGCCATAAATGCAAGCTACGACGATTCAGTCTTTTTTCTCTTACAGCAACTCTGCCAGCGGCGTCCATGCCAGGCCGAAGGCCTCGGCCACGGCGGGATAGGTGATGTGGCCCTTGAAGGTGTTGACGCCCTTGGCCAGCGCCGGGTCGCGTTTGACCGCCTCGACAGCGCCCAGATTGGCCAGCTTGACCATGTAGGGCAGGGTGGCGTTGTTCAGCCCATAGGTGCTGGTGCGAGGCACCGCGCCCGGCATGTTAGAAACGCAATAATGCACCACGCCATCCACCAAAAAGGTGGGGTTGGAGTGGGTGGTGGGATGCGAGGTCTCGATGCAGCCGCCCTGATCCACCGCCACATCCACCACAACGCTGCCCGGTTTCATGGCGCTGATCATCTCGCGGGTCACCAGTTTGGGCGCCCGCGCGCCCTTGACCAACACCGCACCAATCACCAGATCGGCCCGCTTCACCGCTTCGGCGATGTTCACCGGGTTGGAGGCGATGGTGGAGAGCCGCCCGCCCATCACGTCATCCAGATAGCGCAGGCGATCGAGATTGATATCGATGATGTTGACATGGGCGCCCATGCCCAGGGCGATCTTGGCGGCGTTGGAGCCCACGGTGCCGCCGCCGATGACCACCACGTCGGCCGGGCGTACGCCGGGAATGCCCGACATCAGCTTGCCCCGCCCGCCGTTCATCTTCTCCAGATAATAAGCGCCGATCTGAGACGCCATGCGGCCCGCCACCTCGCTCATGGGCTGCAACAGCGGCAAATGCCCGTTGGCCAGCTCCACCGTTTCGTAAGCGATGCCGGTGACCCCGCTTTCGACCATCGCCTTGGTCAATGATTCCTCCGCGGCCAGATGCAGATAGGTGAACAGGGTCAGGTCCGGGCGCAGGAAATCGAATTCCGAGGCCTGGGGCTCCTTGACTTTGACCACCATGTCCGCCGACCAGGCGTCCGCAGCCGCAGGCACGATTTTCGCTCCGGCCTTTTCATAGGCGTCATCGATGAAGCCGCTGCCTTCCCCGGCGGTGTGCTGCACCCAGACTTCGTGTCCTTCATGCACCAGTTGCTTGACGCCGCCGGGCGTCATGGCAACGCGATATTCATTATCCTTGATTTCCTTGGGAACGCCAATGATCATCGTTGATCCTCCAATAATTGCTTCGGTAAAGAAAGTGGTTGAGATGGTTCGACAGGCGATCGGGCACAGGCCAGCGCGACATGGATGTGGCTCAGGGCGATCGTGTCGATATGTTTCCGAAAGGCAACTGCCCGATGTCTGCAAGATGTCGTCAAACGTTGCGCCTCAAACGTCGGAAATGCTTTCGCACAGGCGTCTTGGCGCCAGATCAACGTCAATTGGGGCCTTGCCAGCAAGTTCCTGCAAAAGGCGCTGTTTCGAGGCCAGAATCACCCTCAGGCAGGCCGCCTTGGCAGTGACGCTGTAAGTGTAATAAATCCAAAATAAACGTGCAAATCGGCCCATAAAAAATGCGTCCCCGGTCGAAAATAAAGCCGGGGACGCAGCCTGATTATCATCGTTACGACACTGTTTCCTCGAATTCGATGGACACAGGCCCTACTTCCTGTGTGATGGCATGGAGAACGACTTGATGATGGCCGGGCTCCAGATGCTCACCGGGAATTGAAAGCGTCATCTTTTTCCCCATGCGCAGGAAAAAAGGCGCTTGTTCGTGGATTGCGCTGGCCGGGCGGGCTTTGCTGGCTGTCACTAAAATCTGATCAGGAGCGAATATCTCATCATCGATTTCGATGGGGCCTAAAGAAACGATTGTGGTTGGCGCTATTCTGTTGACCAACCGGAATTCAAAACCGTCTTGTTTGTTTCTCAGGCTGTTTTCGACATAAAAACGCCGCAGCAACGCTGTGGGAATCGCCAAAACGACACCTCCTTTATGAAATTGTCATGCTTCTGAAAAACGCTTAGAAGGGAGCTGCGCCATTGCAGCGCCATTTACAAGCATAGCAGAACTTTTCGATCTGCACAATAGCGCAATGCGTCATATCATCGGGGCAAATCGGATGGACAAAAACCTGATTGCGACTTACAATTGTGTCTCACCTGCGTGCTGATAGTTCGTTTGCACCGCGCTCCTGAGTATTGCCCATTTGACGGCAGCGTATCGCTTTTGTCCGGGCAGGACGATAGTGTAATGCGCCGTCAATCCATTCACACCCTCGGAGTTTTCTCTTATGTCTCAACCATCTGTCATCATCACCGGCGCTTCGCGCGGGCTGGGGCGGGCGACTGCTTTGATTTTGGCCCGAGCGGGCGCTTCTGTTCTCCTCAACGCCCGTTCCGGCCCCGATCTGGCGCGTTTGAAGGCCGATATCATCGCCGCGGGCGGGCGGGCCGAGTTTCTGGCCGGGGATATCAGCCAGCCTGATATGGCCGAGCGCCTGGCGGCCGCGGCTGTGCTGCACTTTGGCGGTCTGGACGCAGTGATCAATAACGCCGGGGCGCTGGCCCCCCTGGCCCGCATCGAGGACAGCGATCCTGATCTCTGGCGACGTA
>JALSPL010000306.1 GCA_026985975.1 Anaerolineae bacterium
TGGCGCTTTCTATGCTGCCTCCCGCCTGGACGCCCGGCCTGCTGATGACGCCGGAGTTTCGGGCGCAGACGCTGACCATCATGGCGCTGATAGCCGCCGCTTTTCTCATTCCCCTGTGGAAACAACTCCTGCCCGACTGGCTGCGGGGCGGGCTTTTCATTCTGCTGGGCCTGTCGCCTTTGCCCGCGCTCTCCGCCTTCTTCAAACTCTTGCCAGCGTTGGGGAAGCTCTACAATCATTCCCTCAAGCCGGGCCCGGGCGTGGGGTGGACCCTCCTGGGCATGGGGTTGCTGGCCATCGCCGGTGCGTTGCTCATCCTCGTTGACAAGCGCGCCGCCGCACACTGAGCCCTACGCTATTGCTCACTTTTCAGCCGAATCACGCTCTTGTTATCGGGGAACTTTCCCTGAATGTCGGCGTAAAACGAGCGGATGAAATCCATGTCCGCTTTGATGTCGCCGCTGGGGATGAAACTGGGGCCCAGTCCTGTGCGCTTCTTGCCATAATCCACAAATCCCAGGGTGATGGGCGCGCCCGCCTCTTTCGCGATATAGTAAAAACCCGACTTCCAGTATTCGGTTTTGCGTCGCGTGGCCGCTGGCGGCACAGCCAGCAGTAATTCATCCTTCTCGGCAAAGGCCTGCGCCATCTGCTGCACCATGTTGGAGGATCGGCTGCGCTTGACCGGGATGCCGCCTAATGTCCGCGAGATGGGCCCCAGGGGGCCTTTGAACAGCTCCTCTTTGCCCATCCAATGGATGCGCACGCCCATGACGCTGGAGACCAGGTACAAAAACATGAAGTCCCAATTAGACGTGTGGGGGGCGGCGATGATGACCGCTTTGGGAGGTTCGGGCGGCTGGCCGACGACCTGCCAGCCCAGCAGTTTCAGAAAATGGTTTGCAAGCCAGGCGCGCATTTTTCTTCCGGGGCGAGAGGAGTGGCGAGAGATTAGCAGCCGTTGCTGACGCTATCCAAACTGGTGGCGGGCAGCCAGACGGGCGTTATCACATTGCCTATTGTAACAGACGCCCGATACCAATCCATATTATCCACCCGTTCCCGATGCTGCGCTTCCAGCGTTGTGGCGGCTGGAAAGATGCCCAGCACCTGGCCGTTGGGTTGATCATAGCCCGGCTCATTGGCCCGGACGTGGATCTGACATTGTCCGGGCGGATAGTCCACCGATCCCCCGTTGCCGAAAAACACCTTGATGCTGGCGAAAGCGTTGGTTCCCGGTGAGGTCGCCTCGATGGTTCCCGATGCGCCCGCGGGCTCATTTATCGTGAATTGCACCGACCAGCTTCCCTCGCCGCCCACGCCGACATTGGGCCCCTGCAGCACCGTGCTCTCCTGAGCGATGATCACGCCGTTCTGGTCTTTGACGCTAACGACGATATTGGCTGCGGGCAGATTGCCGCCAACGCCACTGACGGTAAAGCTGGCGGGCAGCACGGCGTTGGCCGGTGGCGAGGTGATCGCGATGTAGGCTTGCGGGATAACCGGCGGCGTGGGCGTGGGGATGGGGACAGGGGGCTGGGGGATTGCATTCAGGCAGGGAATGACGACAGCGGTGTAGGCGTAAGGATAGTATTGCCCGTTGGCGCGCCGCAGGGCGCTCACCGACACCCCGAAGCGTTTGCCAATGGAGTACCAGGTGTCGCCGCGAATCACCCAATAGCCGTTGGGAGGAATGACGCTGCCCTGGGCGTGAGGGAGCCAGCCGCGGTCATAGACGTTGGCGCAGCTTCCGCCGCCGTTGCAGTTTGCGGGAACAGTCAGAACCATGCCCGCCACCAGATGACTCGGATCAGGTCCGATGATGGTGCGGTTGAGTTGGTAGATTTCCTGCCATGTGGTGCAATATCGGCGGGCGATGCTGGCCAGCGTATCGCCATGCTGGACGACGTAAGTGGTGTAACCGTAAGCATTTTGTCCGGCAGCTTCGCTGGGGGCGGGCGTGAGCGCCGGTAGCAGCAGGGCCAACAACACCGCCATGATCAGGACAATCAAGATCTTTTGTTTCATCATCAACTCCCGGTGGGCAGAGTGGGGGAACACATTTAAAAAGAAGACGGAAAAAGACTGAGAAAGTTATGGGATGGGTGGCTTTCTTTGCCAAGCTCTCTCCCAGCCTTTATAATGCTTTGTCATCTTCTGTCGTCTTTCCCCTCTTTTTCTCCCACAGCCATCATGCCCGCCGCCTTCAAGCTCAAATCAAATGAAGATTATGTGATCTTGCTCGAAGTTTTCGAGGGGCCCATGGATTTGTTGCTCCACCTCATCGAACGGGAGGAGCTGCCCATCACTTCGGTCAGCTTGTCGAAGGTGACTCAGCAATACCTGGATTATATGTCCACATTGGAGCAGTTGCGGCCCGACGATATCGCTGAATTTCTGGTGATGGCTGCGCGACTTCTCTACATAAAGTCTGCTGCATTGCTGCCCAGGCCCGAGCTGGATGATGAGGAGGAGGAAGAAGACCCGGGCGAGGCGCTGGCCCGACAACTGCGGGAATACAAGCGTTTCAAAGAGAAGGCCGCTTTTCTGAAAGAACTGGAGGCTCGCGGCCTGCGCACCTATGTGCGTCTGGCCCCGCCGCCGGTGATGGAGAAAAGGCTGGATCCCTCGGGCCTGGATGTGGATGCGCTGCTGGACGCGCTGTATGAGGTGCTGGAGGAGATGAATCCGCCCGAGCTTCCCATTCATAGCATGGCCGCCATTGAGATCAGCATCGATGATAAGCTGGCGGAGTTGGGCGCGCTGGTGAAAACGGGCAGGCCTTTCCGTTTCAAGCAGATTTTGCGTCAGGCCCGCAGCCGCAACGAGATCATCGTCACTTTTCTGGCCGTGCTGGAGATGATCAAACAGCGACAGGTGCAGGTGACCCAGTCCCATCCCTTCGATGATATTCTGGTGGAGCCGCTGGGCGTCCCGGCGGAAGCATAGCTTATCGTCGTTCGGCCGGCGCCGGCGCGAAAAGGCCCGACTCGTCATGAGCCGGGCCCGGGAAAACGTTGATGTTGGGGCGTTAGTGGGGAAACCAGCCAGCCAGGGATTTCGAGCAGCGGAACTCCTTGGTTATCATGGGATCGGTGGTGGTTTCCACCGTCCACACCACGTCGCTGTCGGCGGGCTCACAGTTGCCCCAGATGGTGATCTGCGGCTCCATCTGCACAGAACCGCGGTTGGGCGAGTTCCAGGCGCCGTCGCTGTGGAAACATTCGGCCTGATGCAGATTCTGCTCGATGCAGGGCGTGAAATCGCCGTATTGCGTCTGCACGCTGTCGGCGGATTCGGGAGGCAACGGCGCTGGCAGGGGACGATCGGGCGGGGGAACCGGCGTGCCGTCGCCTGGCTTGAGGTAGGCCCAGGAAGTGTAAATATAACCGGGCCCGGTGAACTGCCGGAAATCCACGCGCACGGTGTGATAGCCCTGCGAGACGGGCACGGTGAAGATGACCTCTTTGCCGCTGAGTCCGGCGTCGATGGTGTTCATGTAATCGACGTTGTCGATGAAAAAGACAAATTCGTCGTCGGCCAGCACGCTGAACTGGTATGAGCCGCCGTAGAAGTAAGCGTTCAGGGTGGCGCGCATACTCCAGTAGGCGGGCGGCATGTTGGGGCCGGGGGCGTTATCACCCCAGTTGTAGTTAAGTGAGGAGCTGTATTGGGTGTATACCGGGTAGCCGGACCAATCCAGGTTCGGGAAGAAGGTCATCTGCCAGGTGGGCGCTGAAGATTGCGCCGACCGCGACTGGGCGGAAAGGGTGGTTGCGCCAGCAAAAATCAACAAGGCCGCAACGACAACCACCGTGGTAATGAGAAGAAATCGTTTCATCTTGAGGTCTCCATTTTCAAAGAGAATGCGGGGATAGGTTGCGATTATTGCTGGTCGCTCTGAGGCGCCGGGGCCGGAACGAGCTGCGGGGCCAGCGTCTCGGGCGCTGCACCGGGGGCGTCGCTGACGGTAAGTTTGCCCTTTACCGCCTTATCCGGGTGCACGCGGCCCACGAATACGGCGTAACGGCCCTGCACCGGGTTGGGGACAACAACCAGCGGATTGGCGTTGTCGGGCGCGGCGTCGTCGTTGCAGTGCACGGTTTCGCCCGGGCCCACCACCAGCAGCGTGCTGTCCGCATCGCCCTCGAAGAAGATGGAGAGCGCATCGGCTTCGCCGGACCAATCGAACACGAGGTCGGGGTCTTCGCTGATGAAGCCGTTGCAAATCTGCCCCGGAATATCGAATTCGAAGGCCGGGACATCGCCCTTGGCTGTCACTCGCACGCTCTGGGCCTTGCCGCCCGCTTTCATCTTCTTGATGCTCTGTTTATGGCGCTGGATGATATCGACCAGGGCCGCGGCGGGTTTGGCGTTGAGTTTCGCTGAGACGTCCGCCATGGGGCCGCGTTTGATCAGGCCGTTGAGGGTGAAGGTTTCGACGCTGACATCCTTGCGGGTGGTGACCACCAACACGCCCGGGATGAGTTGATCGGCGTAGTAGCTGCCCACCCAGATGTTGTAAACGCCGTCGGCCGGGTTTTCGAAGGTGACGCTGGGATCCAACAGCAGATCGCTGGCGTCATCGTTGCAATGAAAGGCGCCGTCGGGCGATTGCACGATGAGGGTGGGGTCGTGATCGCTGTAAAAGAAGATCTTGGACAGGTCGGCCTTGCCCTCCCAGTCGATGCGGGCCACGGGCTGGATGTTCACATAGCCGGAGCAGTCGCCGCCCAGGGTTGAGGCGTCGAAGGCCCCGCCGCCATTGACGCTGACAATGAAGGGGTCCAACGGATTCCCAGCCTGGATGTCCAGCGTGACATAAGCCTTTTGCTCGGTGATGACGGGGCTGGAGAGTTGTTTGTGCAGCGGGACGGATTTATCGATGTTGATGAGGGTGATGTTTTTATTTCCGAGGATCAGGTCGCCTTTTTCGTTGATATCCAGCGCGAATTCATTTGCGCCTTCTGGCGAAGTGAGTGTGGCCGTCACTTTTTCCGGTTCCTTCACCGACCACGCGCCCGTGACCGTCTCGGGCTTTTCTGCGCCCAGAGTGAGGATGGAGAGCGTCAGTGCGCCATCTTCATCGAGGGTGAGGGTGGCGACGCGCAACGGGCCGCCTTCTTCGGCTGGCGGCAGGATGACTTTGTAGACGCCCGCCAGCTTTTGCATTTCTCCGGCGTTATCCTGCTTTTCGACGGGAGCGGCGGCTACTTCTTCTGCTGCTGAAAAAACGATGTTGCCGCCGTCCATCTGCATGTTGATGACGAGATCGCCATCTTCATCGAAGACATAGGTGGCGGCGTAACCCAGCTCTTCGAGAAATTCGTCCGCCAGAGAATCACCCTTACAGATGTTCTTGGTCGTGGCGCCGAGTTCGATGGTCAGCGAGCCGTTTTCGTCGGTGAACTTGCCCATGGCCCGCTTGCAGTCGGCCCTCACAACCGCCGCGCCATCTTCTTTGAACTGAATGGTGTAGCTGACCGGATGGGTGACGGTGATGATGGTGTCGTTGGACATTTCGGTGCGTTGCCATTCCCACACCGGCCCGATCAATTGCCTCTCTTGCGCCGGAGCCGCAGCAGTGACGGGCGCTTCAAAAATCAACAACGCCCCGCCTTCTGCATCGAAGAGCGTGAGTTGGTCTTTATCGATGGCAAAGCTGGCGGTTTTCGGGAGCAGATCGAGATAGTTTTGCTCCTGGGCCATCACGGGCCCGGGGCAGGCCATCATGGTGGTCCCGATTTTATCATCCATTTTCAGGGCGTTGCCGTCGATCTCATAGCTGGTGAAATAGCGGTTGCAACCAGCGCTTCCGGCGGCTCGGCCATCGGAAAAGACGATGGTGATGGGAGCGTCGGCCAACGCGTCGACCATCTCTCCTTGCTCCTTTCGCATGGAAAGCAATTGCCATTCCACGTCTTTCAGGGGTTGATCAGGGTCGATTGCCACTGTTTTGCTTGCCTGTTCTTGCAGCGCTGGCGCGGAAGCCTGTACGTTTGCGGCCGGTTGCGCCGCAGAGAGAGGCTGCGCCTGGGCCCTGACCGCAGCGCCGCAAGCGGAAAGAGCGATTGCAAGCGCCAGCATCGTCAGCAGAAGCAACGACCAACGCATCTTGTTGTGTGTTTTCATAGTCTTTCTTCCTCCTGGAGAAGGGAGTGGGGACGGGATGAGATGTGTCGGGAAGAGTTGGGGGAGGGGAGAATGTTTCCAGCGATTTTGTCCACCGTCTTTTGATTATAGCAACGACATCGACAAATCGACTAACGTCCCGAGATGGCTTTGCGTAAGCCCGTGTACAGGTTGCTGACGCGAAAAGAGGCGGCCCGCAGACCGCCTCTTGTGTGGTGCGAAAGGGCGTCAGTTGGCTCCCGGCGTCAGATCGAAGTCGAATTCCGCTACGCGGGTGACGGCCCCTGAGGGCGGAGGACAATTGTCTACGCCCAGCACTTTGTAGTAGTAATTGGCGTTGGCGCTGCCAAGAGCGTTGACGTCGGTGTAGCTGGCGGCGGTGACGGTTGTCAGCAGGTTTGCGGCGTCATCGGGCGTGAAATAAGGATCGTCCGCCACCCGATAGACTTTGTAGCTGGTGGCGTTGGCGTCCGTCCAGCTCAATTCGACATTCGAGCCATTGGCGTTGATGAGCAGGCCCGTGACTTCGTTGGTCTGTCCGGCGCAATTCAGGATCGGCTCCAGGCACCACTGGTCCAGTGTGCCGGTTTCGCCGCGGGCGTTGTCCGAGACGGTCAGTTTCCAGTCGCCGCCAAAACCCTCGCCATCGAAGGCCGCCAGCAGCGATGTGTTGGCGGGATCGCCGCCCGCGATGTTGCCGTGGATGGCGGGGGCGTTATCGCACATGCTCTCGGCGTCGCCGTCGGTTCCCTCGTCATCGATGGCGGCGTCGACGTTGTCTCCAATGCACCCGCGATCGAGAAAGCCCGGCGTGGTGGTTCCCGGGCGATCGAGCAGCGTGGCCGAGGTCCCGGTATCCACATGCGTCAGCGTGACGATGAGATCGCCCACCAGGGTGTGGGGAATGTTCAGATAGACGTTCAGATCGGCGAGATTCTTGGCGCTGCTGATGGTGAGGGTGTCGCTGACGCCCGCGGCGTCTTTATCCGGAATAGCGGCATTGGGCTGGGTGCAGATGCGATTTTCGGTGGTGAAGCTGAAGGCCGCGGCATAGGGCCCGGCCCCACAGGGATTTTCGGCCGCCACCCGCCAGTAGTAGGTGGTGTCCATGTTCAGCGGGGTGGGCAGGGCGTAGCTGGTTCCGGCAATGTCGCTGGCGCTGTGGACGATGTTGGTGAAGGCGGCGTCGGTGGCGACTTGCAGCGTGTAGCTATCGGCGTTCGTCGTTGCGTTCCAGGAGAAGGTTGGCGTCAGCGAAACGTCGGCGGCGCCATCCGCCGGGGCGCTGAGGACGGGGGTGGCGGGAGCGGCGTCGTAGATGGTGAGATCCACCGTCGTGGTGTGGGTGATTGCGCCGCTGCTTCCGGCGATGGTGATGGCGGCGGTTCCGGGCGTGGCCGCGCCGGTGTCGCCGATGGTGAGGACGCTGGAGCCGGGCGGCGTGACGGGGTTGACGCTGAAGCCGGTGGTTGTGCCGGCGGGATTGCCGCTGGCGCTGAGCGTAACCGGGTCGCTAAAACCGCCGGTGGCGTTGACGTCCACCGTGTATTGGGCGTCATCGCCGCTGCAAACCGCCTGGGAATCGGGCGTAGCGCTGAGAGTGAAGTCGGGAGCGGATGTGCAGTCGGGGAATTTGAATGAGGCGATGCGGGTGGTCCAGTTGGCGCTGCTGGTGGATTTGTAGTATTCGGTGGTGAACCAGAAGGTGCAATCGTCCGTCGGATCGACAGCCAACATGCTGTAATCGCCCCAGCGGCTGGCGCTGTGGGTTTGGGCGCCGCCGCCGTCGATGATGGTTCCTTCGCCCTGCGCCATGCTGTTCAGGGGATCATTGACCAGGCGGCCCGCGTAGCGGATGCCGGGGAAAATGGAGGCGCTGGAGACGCTGTATCCCAGCGCCATATTGCCCGCGGCATCCATGGCGATGCTGCCCATCCAGCGATGAAGGCCGTCATCGGGAGCGAAGGTGCTTTGCTGGTGCACCGACCAGGGATCGGCAGTGCTGCTGCGGCGCAGTTCGTACCAGCGCACGCCCGCTCGTCCGCCGCCGGCGTCCACCGTGTGATTGAAGACCAGGGCTTCGTGGTCGCCGAAGTTGCGGTAGGCCAATCGGAACATGGCCCGGTCCCCGATGGCGTCCAGTTTCTCGGTGGTTCCCTGCTGGGGGATGCAGTCGCGGCTGCCATCATTGACGCAGGGCATGGAATCGAATTCGGCGATGTTGACGATGATGGGATCTGTGTTGAAGGTGCTGTTGTTGGGGGCGTTCCAGTCTACATGAAATTCGTGGTAGTGGATTTCGTCATTGGGCCAGTTGGCCGGGTCCCAGGCGCCGTCGATGATTTCGATCATGTAGTTTGGGGCGCCTGCGGGCGGCAGGGTGGAGCCGTCCAGGTCCGCGGGCAACATGCCGCCCCAATCCTTGGCGGGCAGTTCGAAGTATTGCATCTGGGCGCTCTGCCCTTGCAGCATTTTGTCCCGCTCGAAGGCGTACACGCCCGTGCCCGCCCAGGAACTGCCATTCAGGAACAGGTTGGCGGTCATGTAGTAGCCGTCGGGCCAGACGCCCAGCTTGGGATAGTCATCCATCTTGTCGTCGCTGGTTTTGAATGCGTAACGATACCAGCTTCCTGTGGGATCGGGCGTCTGTGAAATGGCGATGCACTCGTAATAAGGGCCGTCCACGGCGAACTGGCTGATGAGCCAGCGATCGGCCATGGGGTCGTAGAGGACGACGGGATCGCCATCGTTATTGGTCTCGCAGTCACCGCCAAAGCCCTGCCAGATGGTGTTGGTGTTGGCCGGGCCATAGAGTGTGTTGCCCGATTTGTCGAAGATGATGAAGTGCAGGTTGACGGTTTGCACATAATGGTTGGGACCCACATCGCCATTGGTGTCGGGGGGGAGAACGCCTGCGAGATTGTCCGCCCCTTCGAAGTTCTGAATGGTTCCGGGCATGGCGTTGGGACCGTATGTTTTTTGCAGCGCCAAATCTCCGTTGTCGGGCATGGCGGCGCCATCGGGCCTGTGGCGCAAAAGCGGCAGTTCCCTAAAATCGCCTCGCTCAGACAGGATGGGGGGGATGTCTCTCAACGGCGGGGAGATGTCGTGCTTCTCGGCATAAATGACCGTGGGATGTATTGGGGGCGCGTTTTTTTGTGCGGATGCCGTCCCCTGAAACAGTGTGATAATCGCTAATAAAAGGATGAGTGCAGAGATGAGTGATAACCATCTTTTCATTGTTGACTCCTCTGGAAGATTGAAACCGGCGGTGGTCGATGGGATACTGCCGCCCAGTATACGGCATGGGGCGTCGATTGGCAATTGGCATTTGCGCCGTGAGATGGGCCAATTTGCTGCGTTTTTCTTGTCGTCCGACTCTTTTCCTGTTATGCTGAACTAGCGGGCGCCCGATTTGGGAGCGCATCCGAAGGCGATCGATGCTTTGGGCGCGGGCAGTCCTCGTGGTATGATCAACTCCTCGCCCCGCCCACTGATCGATCCACAGATTACCCGACCCACAAACCACCATGATCTCCCTCATCTGCACTGTCTATAACGAAGGCCGCACTGTCCGCGACCTGCTGGATAGCCTCCTCGTCCAATCTCTGCCGCCCGATGAGATCGTCATCGTGGACGGGGGCTCCAACGATGACACCCTGGCGCATCTTCGGGCTTACGACCAGCGGCTGCCCTTGCGCATCATTGTGCAGCCGGGCGCCAATATCTCGCAGGGGCGCAATCGGGCCGTGGCCGAGGCCCGGGGCGACATCATCGCCATTACCGATGCCGGCGTCACCCTGCGTCCCACCTGGCTGGAGGATATCACCCGGCCTTTGCGCGAAAACCCTGATGTTTCGGTGGTCTCGGGCTTTTTTGTAGCCGCGCCCTGGAACGCCTTCGAGATGGCGCTGGGCGCGACCACCTTGCCGGATCTGAGCGAGATCGATCCCGAGACTTTTTTGCCCAGCAGCCGTTCGCTGGCCCTGCGCAAATCGGCCTGGGAGGCGGCGGGGGGCTATCCGGAATGGCTGGATTATTGCGAGGACCTGATCTTCGATTTCGAGTTGCGGCGGCGTTACGGCTATTTTGCCTGGTCTCCCACGGCCATCGCCGAGTTTCGTCCTCGTCGCACAGTGGCTGAGTTTTTTCGGCAGTACTATCGTTACGCCCGCGGCGACGGCAAAGCGGATCTGTGGCGAGGGCGTCACGCCATCCGCTATGGCGTTTATGGGGTGGCGCTGCCAGCGCTGGCCGTGCTGGGCTACAAGCAGAATCGCGCTTTTTGGCTGCTGGGCGTTTTTGGTTTTCTGGCTTACATCAAGCGTCCGTATACGCGGCTGATGCGGGCCTGGGAGCGGCCTTTGCCGGGCGGCATTCCTCTTTATTTTTTCGAGAAAACTCTTACTGTGGGGCTGATTCCTTTCCTGCGGGTGGTGGGCGACGTGGCCAAGATGCTGGGCTATCCGGCGGGGCTGTGGTGGCGCTGGCGGCATCGCCGCGAGATTCCGCCTCACGCCACCGATCGAGATATCTAGCGCCTGCTTCGTAAATAAAGTTATGTTTACGTCATTCCGAAGGAGCGCAGCGACTGAGGAATCTCCCCGTCTGCAAACGCGAGATTCTTCGCTCCCGTTGGTTACTCAGAATGACACAGACGTTTTTTCATTCGGGTGCGTCCTATTTCAGTTGGAGGTTAACGTCTGCCGCCTCCGCCTGGGGCTGATAGGCCCAGGCTCATAGCTGAAAGACGCTAAAGCTCCTTACA
>JALSPL010000307.1 GCA_026985975.1 Anaerolineae bacterium
CTTACTGCTCACTGCTCACTGCTTACTGTTTACTGCTTACTGCTTACTGCTCACTGCTCACTACAACCCCATGCCTCAGAACAAACTCATCATTCGCGGCGCACGCGAACATAATCTCAAAAATATCGACGTCGAAATCCCCCGAGACAAACTGGTGGTCATCACCGGCCTCTCGGGCTCGGGCAAATCCTCCCTGGCCTTCGACACCATCTACGCCGAGGGCCAACGCCGTTACGTCGAGTCCCTCTCCGCCTACGCCCGCCAGTTCCTAGGCCTGATGGAAAAACCGGACGTGGATCAGATCGAGGGGCTCTCCCCCGCCATCTCCATCGATCAGAAGGGCGCCAGCCGCAACCCCCGCTCCACCGTGGGCACCGTCACCGAGGTCTACGACTATCTGCGCCTGCTCTTCGCCCGCATCGGCCAGCCCCACTGCCCCCAATGCGGCCGCCCCATCACCCGCCAAACCACCGAACAGATCGTAGACGCCATCGCCGCCTATCCCGAAGGCAGCCGCCTGCTCATCCTGGCCCCCATCATCAAAGACCGCAAGGGCGAACACAGGCAGATCTTCGAGCAGATTCGCAAGGCGGGCTATGTGCGGGTGCGGGCCGACGGCGCCATCTACGACGTCAACGACGACATCGAACTGGATCGCTACAAGAATCACACCATCGAAGCCGTGGTGGACCGGCTCATCATCCGCCATGGCCGCGACAACGGCCCGGGGATGGATATGACCCGACTGGCCGACTCGGTGGAAACCGCGCTGAATCTGGGCGGCGGCGTCATCATCGTCGCCGATGTCAGCGACCCGGAACATCCCCGCGACCATCTCTTTTCCGAACATCTGGCCTGCCCGGTGTGCAACATCAGCCTGCCCGAGATCGAACCCCGCACCTTCTCCTTCAACTCCCCCCATGGGGCCTGCCCCGTGTGCATGGGCCTGGGCACGCAGATGGAATTCGACCCCGAACTCATCACGCCCAACCCCGAGCTCAGCCTGGCCGAAGGCGCGCTGCACCCCTGGTCGCGGGATTCCGCAGTCTACTATCAGGCGCTGGTGGAGGCCGCCGCCCATCACTTCGGCATCCCCATCAACGTCCCCTGGAAAGAACTCAGCCGCAAGCAGCAGAATATCATCCTCTATGGCGGCAAACGCAACGAAACCTTCGTGGTGCGTTATGTGAACCAATATGGCCGCACGCGCGAATTTCAGACCTCCTACGAGGGCATCATTCCCAACCTGCAGCGCCGCTACAAAGAAACCTCCTCCGAATACATCCGCTCCGAGGTGCTGGAGCGCTACATGACGCAACGGCCATGTCCCGCCTGCGGGGGCAAACGTCTGCGGCCCGAGGCCCTGGCCGTCACCATCCAGGAGCAAAACATCTACGAGATCAGCGAGATGTCCATCATCGAGGCCCTGGCCTGGGTGCGCACCCTGCGGGGCATGGACGATGCGGCGCATTACAACGCGTCCCTGCCCGAGCAGGCTCCTCCGGGCTCGCCACTCAGCCAGCGAGAATGGACCATCGCCCGCCAGGTGCTGAAAGAAATCCAGGCCCGGCTGCAATTCATGCACGATGTGGGGCTCGATTATCTCACCCTCAACCGCAAAGCGGGCACCCTCTCGGGCGGCGAGGCCCAGCGTATTCGTCTGGCCACGCAGATCGGCTCCCAGCTCATGGGCGTGCTCTACATTCTGGATGAGCCCAGCATCGGCCTGCACCAACGGGACAACGCCCGCCTCATCCGCACCCTCACCGATTTGCGGGATCTGGGCAACACCGTTTTGGTGGTGGAGCACGACGAGGAAACCATGAACGCGGCCGACTGGATTCTGGACATGGGGCCGGGCGCGGGCGAACATGGCGGCGAGATCGTGGCCCAGGGCCCGCCCGCAGCCATCATGAACAGCAAAGCCAGCCTCACCGGCGCTTATCTCTCGGGCCGCAAACAGATTCCCGCGCCGACCATGCGGCGGCCTGGCTCCGGCGATTTCCTCATCATCCGCGGCGCCCGAGAAAATAATCTCAAAAATCTAACGGTCAAGATCCCGCTGGGGAAATTCATCGTGGTCACAGGCGTCAGCGGTTCGGGCAAATCATCGCTGATCATCGACACCCTCTACCGGGCCGTGGCTCAGCGGCTCTACCGCGCCCGCAAAAAACCGGGCAAACATGAGGCCATCGAGGGGCTTTCGCACCTGGACAAAGTCATCGACATCGATCAATCAGCCATTGGCCGCACCCCCCGCTCCAATCCCGCCACCTACACCGATCTGTTCACCCCCATTCGCAAACTGTTTTCCAGCCTGCCCGAGGCCAAGCTGCGAGGCTACAAACCGGGCCGCTTCTCCTTCAACGTCAAGGGCGGGCGCTGCGAGGCCTGCCATGGCGACGGCATCATCCGCATCGAGATGCAATTTCTGCCCGACGTATACGTGCCCTGCGAGATCTGCCACGGCAAACGTTATAACCGGGAAACGCTGGAAATCTATTACAAGGGCAAAAACATCTCCGATGTGCTGGAGATGACCGTAGAAGAAGCCCTGGACTTCTTCCAGAACATCACCAGCATCCGCAACAAGCTGGAGACCCTGAGCCGGGTAGGGCTGGGCTACATCAAACTGGGCCAGCCCGCCACCACGCTCTCGGGCGGCGAGGCCCAGCGCATCAAGCTGTCCAAAGAACTGTCGCGCCGG
>JALSPL010000308.1 GCA_026985975.1 Anaerolineae bacterium
TGACCGTAGCGACGACAAAAATAGTGGGCGTGGGGCTGGGGGCCGGTCCGATGGTGGGAGCGGTATGCGTGGGGCTTCCCTGAAGCCCGCGGCATCCCGCAAGAATTAGCATGATGATCAGCATTGCCAAAGTGAGCTGTTGTTTCATCTCATTCCTCCCATAGTTTGCTGCTGTTGTCCGCACCGGGCGGCGCTTACTTTGGGCGAGGGCGGCTCCTGTCCCGCAGCCACTCGCGCCACATAATCGCCCAACTCGCGGCGGAAGCGTTCATTGCTAAAGCGTTCGGCATTGGCCCGACAGGCGGCGGGATCATACCTGCCCGGATCGAAATCGGCCAGGGCCGCGGCCAGAGCCTCCACGCTCTGCTCCGCAAAAAATTCGCCGGTAACGCCCGGAATCACCGTGTCCAGAGCCCCGCCGGCGCTATAGGCGATGACCGGGCGGCCCGCGGCCTGGGCCTGCAAGGGCGTGATGCCGAAATCCTCCAGGCCGGGGAAGATGAAAGCCTGACAGCGGGCCATCAAATCCGCAGCCTCTTCATTCGAGACGCGACCCAAAAAAGAGATATTGGGCCCGGCAATCGCTTCCAATGCTTCGCGGTCCCGCCCGCTGCCCGCCACCACCAGCTTGCACCCCGCCTGATTGCAAGCCCGCACCGCCAGATCGATGCGTTTGTAGGGGATGAGACGGCTGAGCACAAAGAAAAACCGCTCGGGCGGTTGGCCGTTGGGTTGAAAACGATGCGTATCCACCGGCGGAAAGATGATGATGCTCTCTCGATGATAATAACGGCGGATGCGCTGCTGCACCTCGGTGGAGATGGCGACGAAATGCGTCACCCGCTGGGCCGCCCGGTAATCCCAGCGCCGCAGCCAGGCGGTTAACGGCTTCACGCCCAATTCCACCGCCTTGCCAAAGCCTTCGCGCTGCAAATAGGCGTCGGGCATCCACACGTAACGGGTGGGGGTCAGGCAATAATCGATATGTTTGGCGCCGGGCCGCACCTTCACCCCGTGACAAAATCCCGATTTGTTGCTGAGAACAACATCATAAGCGCTCAGATCAACCCCGCCAAAAGCCAGAGGATAGAAAGGGAGGTAGGGTTGATGATGATCGTGAATCCCCGGCAATTTTTCCATCCAGGTGGTGCGAACGTCCCAGTCCTGCATGGTCGCCGGCATTTTTTCGGGGGCGTAGATCGAAGTGTAGATGGGCGCACGGGGATACAATTCGTGCATCTGAGCCAAAACATCCTCAGCGCCGCCGATCTGATTCAACCAGTCATGGACAATTGCCAGGGAGAACATGATGGGATTATAGACCCTCTCCCGACTTATGCTAAAATCGGGGCATCGTCCGTTTTTTCTCCTCAACCGCTGTTACAAGGAAGGTTATCGTGTATTTACTGGAGCGCATTAACGCCATGGTGAAGGAGCAGGGCAAGGCCGTGGGCGACAGCATTGTGAATGTGGACACCTTGCTCAATCATCGCATCGACTACACTTTTAGCGCTTATGCCGGCGCTGTGTTGGCCCGCGTCGTGCGGGAGCAACACATCGACGTGATTCTGACTGCCGAGGCCTCGGGCATCAGCGTGGCGGTGTTCACAGCCATGACGGTGAACAACGAGCAATGGCCGCATCCGGCGTCGGTGGTGTTCGCCAAGAAGAGCCGTCCCATCACCCTGCCCGAAGGCGGCTATCATGTGGTGGACTCCTTCAGTCGCACCAAAAATCGGCCCGTACAGCTTTTCCTCGGCTCTCATGTCATTCAGCCGGGGAACAAGGTTTTCATCGTGGATGATTTTCTGGCGCAGGGCGCAACCCTGGCTGCGCTGGGAGATCTGGTGCAGATGGCCGACGCCGAGATTGTCGCCTTCGGCGTGGTCCTGGAGAAGACATTTGAGCACGGACGGGACGCGTTGAAGCGTTTCGGGGCCCCCGTTTATTCTCTCGTCAAGGTCACCGGTCTGGAGGGGGGCGTCATCCATCTGGCCCCACCCAGTCTCTCCTGACAGCGCCCATGATCACCGGCCGAAAAATCCCCTATCTGGCTCTCAGCCTCTTTTTTGCTGCGTTGTGGCTGCTGTTGCTGTTTCTGACGCCGCCCGAGCGCACGTTGAGGACGGTCCTGCGCTGGGTGTTCGCCCATGGTTCTCTGACGCAATCGTCGGTTTATGTTTTCCTTATCGCCGCGTTGCTGGCCGCCGGCTATTTGCTGGGCAATGCCAAACTGGAGACGTGGATTCATGTCATGGCAGTGGTGGCTTTCGGGCTTTGGGTGTTGGGTTTCCTCATCTCCATGCTCCCGGCCAAGATCGCCTGGGGCGTGCTGGTGGACTTTGGCGAACCGCGCACACAGATGACGCTGCGGGTTATCGCCGTGGGCGTGGTGTTTCTGGTGTTGGCGTGGTGGATCAATCAACCCAAATTCACAGCTATCGCTATCATCGCTTTCGCCTTCATCCTGCTTTTTCTGGTGCGCAGCACGTCGCTCATCCGTCATCCCGCCAACCCCGTGGGCGAATCGCCCGACCGCATCTTGCCTTTGATCTACTCGGGCATTGTGCTGGCCGCCGTGCTGGCCAGCCTCTCCCTGACAGCATGGCTGACGCATCGTAAACTGGACGCCTGACGTCGTTCCCCTTCATTCCTCATTCCTCATTCTTCATTCCTCATTCTTCATTCCTCATTCTTCAT
>JALSPL010000309.1 GCA_026985975.1 Anaerolineae bacterium
TCTCCCTCGGGATCGGCATTGAGAACGAAGATGAATTTCTGATCGGTTTGAGCGTAAAAGGCGTAACAATCCACATCGCCAGCGCTATCGATGGCGCCGATGTTGGTGATGGCGGACGTGTTGGCGGCGGCGGGCGTATTGTTGGGCTCCACCTCCGGCTGCTCGCACACCGGCAGTTGATAATATCGCAGCGTATACTGACTGATGTGCTGATGATCGCCCGACGCATTCACCCGCAGATAGTGATCATCCCGGCCGGTGAAGTGGGCCCAGGCGATCACCGCCTTTTTGCTCGCCGTCCCCGCGTCCCGCTGCAAGACCGTAATGCCGTCGGGCGCATACGCGGTGAGAACGCCCTGCTTGCTGGCGGTGGAGGCGTCGGCATCGAGCATGGCGACCATGCCCCAATTCGTATTGATGCCCTTGACCTTGAAATAATCCACATCCCCGGCCGGATCGATCGCGCCTGTCATGGGGGAATACTGGGTGAGCCAGTTGGCCTGGGCGGGCGTATCATTGGGCTCCTGCTCGGTGGTTGCGGCCGCGGCCTGCGCGACGACAGTCATGAGCGATAACGCCAGCAAAAGCGTCAAAAGTCGTCCCCAGCGATGCTTCATGATTTCCTCCGTTGTAAAATGGGAAAGGCGGGCGTTGCCGTCCGGGCTGGCGTCAGCCTCCGGGCGTCAGTGCAAAATCAAACTCCCCCATACGCGGGGAGATGGTGGCCGAGCCGTCGCTTTTGAGCCCCATCACCCGATAGAAATGATTTTCGACGGGGTCGCCCAGAGCGCCGACATCGTCATATTGCCACGGCGCTGCCGTCACCCAGCCTTCATCAGACCCGCCCGGATCGAAGTAGGGGGAGCCGCCCCGCCACACCTGATAGCGGACGTAACCCTCGGCGTGATCCCAACTCAGGCGCAGAGTGTCGTTGATCTGAGTCGAGGCGGTGAGCAGAGGCAGGAAGACGGGATTGCTGCTGGGGACGGCGGTGACGGTTTGCGTAAGATAAGCGCCGCCGTTGAGCATGGCCTCCAGAGTGATTTGATAGGAAGCGCCATTGGTCAGGCCCGTCAGCGTGTAGCCCCGGTCATCCTGGGGCAGATCGATGGGCGAGGACTGATCACCGGCCGGGCCCGCGTAGCTGATGCGCCAGGTCGCGCCCGCGGGCAGCGTCCCCGTCAGCTCCCAGGAGAGATACAGCGTCTCATCCCCCGCGGCCGCGGCCAGATTATCCGCCACCGGATTGCCATCCCAACCGGCCAAACGGGCGAAGAGATGCCAGGCCGCCCGGCCCTTGAGCACGCAATTGAGCCGGGCCAGATTGTCGGGCCCGTCGGAATGGGCGCAACTGCCGGCGCCATCGTATCCGGACACATTATCGCCGGTGGTCAGACGATCCAGCTCACTGTCGTCATGCCTGCCAATATACTCCACCGCCCAATTTGCATCCTTGGCGCCCTCATCATAAGGCGGCGTGCTGTCGTAATCCAGATCATCCTCCACCCGCTTGTTCAAAAAGTAGTTCTCGTCCGGATCATAATTCTCCATATCCGCGAAATCATACAGAATCCGATTGTAATCGTTGACATGCGCCCGGATAAGCTGATTTTGCGAATCGGAGGAATCGCCCTCGCCGCCGCCGTTGGCGTGCCCGGTGATGAACACGAACTTCACCGGATGCTCCGCGGCCCGCTCGTGCGTCCCGCCCTCGTCGAACAGACCGATGAGCCATTCCATGCTGTCAAGATAGCGGGGGATGTTATGCCCGGCGATGTTGCACCAGGACCAGAGAATGACATTGACATGATAGTGGGCGGGATCGACCAGATAATCATAGGTGCTTTCCGCCCAGTCGTCGATGCCGTCGCCATCGGAATCCACATCGCCCGTACTCAAATCGTTGGGGCCATTGGGGATGCCGTAATCGTCCAGGCTGAGGGAGCTGCTGTCGCCCTGGGTGGTGTCGGTCCAGGCGTACGTAGTTCCGAAATCGGGATAATCCTCCAGCGCATTCATGCCGGTGATGAGCTGACTGCCGTGAGAGGTGTGCTCGTAAGCGATATGCAGAGAGGCTTTGGTCTCGGCCAGCCAGATGGCGGGAATCGCCAGATCCGTTTTGGTGTGATCCACGATAAATCCGGCGGTGGCCGCGGCGCTCTCCCCGCCCGACACATCCACTGGCTCGATGCAATCGCCTCCGGTGCATGACTGACCAGGGACTACGCCCCCGGCGTCGACGCGCCCCGCCCCAGCCAGCAACGCCCCCACCAGCGCCAGCGTCAACACAGCCCAAAAGGCAATAACAGGTATGCGGTTCATCTTTCTCTCCTGAGGAGCGGTGGTTGAGTCAACAGGTCCTTCTCTGAGAGGACTTCATCATTTTACACCATCTTGCCCTTCTCTGCTCGACGACAACCGGGCGATTGGGCTACGAATTTTCAATGAGGCTATCGAAAGCCTTGGGAGGGCGGAAACACCGTGGCCAGTGGCGCCCATGTGGGTAAGAAGTAAGGTCGACGAGATGACGTGGAAACGGACATTGCTATGCAAAAGCCATGAGGCGGGGCAACCGGCTTGCTGCCAGCGCATAATGCTCGCGGGCGCAAGAAGCCGCCGCGAGGCGATGAATCGCTACACGCAAAGCGACGTCGGGCCAGTTGCGAAAGCGCCGCGAGAGACCTATA
>JALSPL010000310.1 GCA_026985975.1 Anaerolineae bacterium
TTGGTCGCATCGTAAATATCGAGACTGCCCTGACCGGCTGCATAAACCACGCCTTGCACCACATCCATCACCTTGATGGGGTTGACTTCGGTTTGCCCGGCAAGAGTCACCCCATCATCCCCCAGGCTCAAAACCGCGAGAAAACTGCGGGCCTGTCCCCAGCCAGTGACATAAGCCCGATCACCCTGCGCCTGCACACGCGAGACGATGGCGCTGGTGAAGAGATGGCGGGCGAATTGCAGTTGATGGTCGGGCTGGATGCGGAAAATCCACAATCCGCCGATGTCGTCCGCGACCAGCAGCCAATGGCCGCCAACAGCCACATCGCTCACGACTTCCGGCATGAGCGGCGAATCGGCTACATGCCGGGGATGGGCGGGATCGCCCACATCGTAGACCGAGACTTTGACGCCACTACCCGCATAGAGCATCTCTCCTTGCCGCACGAAAACGTTGATCCGGCCATCATACGCGGCGGCGCGGGCCAAAAGCCCGGGGGGACCTTCGGTCCGGGCGCTGGCCTGCACCCCAAACAACCCCAGCAGCGTGAGAAAAAGCAAGAGAGCCAGACGTTTCATGGTGACGCCTCCTACAAGAACCTGGAGTCTGGCGAAAATGAAATTGCGCCTGGATTCGTACGCATCATATCTAATGATCTGACGAAAATAGACCAAAGGACGAAGATTGACGAAAAAGAATCGTCACTTTTCATCTACATTCGTCCCTTTTCGTCTCCAGGGGAGAGATTATCAGTAACAATCCGGGTGAAACTGAGTTCAAAGCAAAAAACGCCAGTGTCCAGGAAGAACGTTTCAGTCAGCGGTGAGAATGCCGCCTGCCGTCAGTTTAGCAGGGTTCAGCAAATCATTCAACTCCTCGGGCGAGAGGTCGGTCATCTCCGCCGCCACCTCTTTGATGCTGCGGCCTTCGGCATAGGCCCGTTTGGCGATTTTCGCACCCATCTCATAGCCGATGATGGGGTTGAGTGCGGTGACCAGGATGGGATTTTTGTCCACCAGCCCGGCGATGCGCTCCCGGTTGACGGTGAAACCGACGATAGCTTTATCGGCCAGGACGCGGGCGGCGTTGCCCAGGATCAACTCCGATTGCAACACGTTGTGGACGATGAGGGGCAGCATGACGTTGAGTTGAAACACGCCCGATTGCCCGGCGATGGTGACGGTCACATCGTTGCCCATAACCTGAGCCGCAACCATGGTCACAGCCTCGGCGATGACGGGGTTGATCTTGCCGGGCATGATGCTGGAGCCGGGCTGCACCGCGGGCAGGGCGATCTCCCCCAGTCCGGCGATGGGGCCGCTGTTCATCCAGCGCAGATCATTGGCGATCTTCATCAGGCTGGCGGCCACCGTCTTGAGCTGGCCGCTGAGGGAGACCAGGGCGTCCGGAGCTGAGAGCGCCTGGAAGTGGTTGTCCGTCTTCTGGAAGGGCAGGCCTGTCAGATCCGCCAGGATGGCCGCCACCCGCTCGCCGAATTGGGGATGGGCGTTGACGCCCGTGCCCACAGCGGTGCCGCCGATGGCCAGCTTGCTCACATCCCCCAGTGCAGTTTCGATGCGAGCAAGACCTTGGCGTACCTGGGCGGCCCAGGCGCTCAGTTCCTGACTCATGCGCACGGGCATGGCGTCCATCAGGTGCGTGCGGCCCGTCTTCACCACATCATCCACTTCGGTTTGCTTGTCCTCGATTGTCTCTTGCAGATGTCGCAGGCCCGGCAACAGTGTGGCCTCCGCTTGCAGCCAGGCCGCCACGTGCATGGCCGTGGGAATGACGTCGTTGGAGGATTGGCCCATGTTCACGTGGTCGTTGGGATGCAGCGGGCGGCCCAATTTTGCGCTGGCCAGGCGGGCGATGACCTCATTGGCGTTCATGTTGGTGCTGGTGCCGGAGCCGGTCTGGAAGATATCGATGGGGAATTGCGCGTCCCAACGGCCGTCGGCCACCTCGCGGGCTGCGTCCTGGATGGCGGCGGCCATATCCGCTGGCAGCAGGCCCAGATCGGCGTTGGCCCGGGCCGCGGCCAGCTTCACCAACGCCAGCGTCCGGATGAAGGTGCGAGAAAAAGGAATGCCGCTGATGGGGAAATTTTCGATGGCGCGCTGGGTCTGAGCGCCATACAGGGCGTCGGCGGGAACTTTCACCGGGCCCAGAGAGTCTGTTTCGATGCGATAGTCAGGCATGATGTTTTTGTGTGTGAATGTGGGGTTTGTTTTTCCAATCGGGCGGATTGCCATCTGCCATTATCGTCTGTTTCCCGACGTTTATCTGTATCCCGGCATCCCGAGTTCAGTAAGCAGTAAGCAGTAAGCAGTAAGCAGTCGCCATGAGCGCAAGCTCACCACATGACGACGAAAATCGAGGCTGGCCTGATGATGGACGATGGACGGATGACGATGGTGGTTGCAGACGCTCGCTATCGTCCACAGTTGCGGGCGTCCCGAGATTGATGGAGACTCATCGAGATTCATTGAGATTCTGAATCTCTACCGAATCTCCATCAATCTTCCATCTTTTTTATCTGCGCAGATCAGACTTTTCTGCGTCATCTGCGTTCTAGTTACGAAGCAGGCGCCATGAGCGATTGCACACCGATAAGGATGAAAATGTGCAAGTCGATCTGGTGGGACAGCCAAGCCCGTAAAACGTAATGCGTAATGCGTAAGGTCATCACGTCTTACGTTTTACGCATTACGTGGTTGAGCGCCAGGCCAACGTTGGCTTCGAGAGCGCCTCTGCAAACGACGCCAACGTTTATTTTCGGAATAGTGGCGACGATGCCCTCTTGAGTTCCATCGTGCCCAGGTTGATGCGCGCCAAAAAAATCGGGCTGAGCCGAGGCCCAACCCGATGGGAAGTAGCAGGATGGCGGGGATGTCAGGCTTCCGCCGGGGCGGCGAATTCCTCCGATCTCCCGGACATGAGGGCGTAAAACTCGCTGCCGCCCACGGTTTCCACTTCCTGCAGGCGTCGGGCCAGCAGTTCCAGTTTATCGCGGTGCTCCTGCAAGACGTTCAATGCCCGCTTGTGGGCCTCGGTCACCAGATGCCGCACTTCGTGGTCGATGGTTCTGGCGATTTCTTCGCTGTAATTGCGCTGCTCGCTGATCTCCCGGCCCAGGAACATCATCTCCTGCTTCTGGCCGAAGGTGAGGGGGCCCAGCTTGTCGCTCATGCCCAGACTGGTGACCATGGCCCGGGCCAGTCGGGTGACCTGCTCGAGATCGTTGCTGGCCCCGGTGGTGGGCGATCCGAAGATGACTTCCTCGGCCGCGCGGCCGCCCAGCATGAAGGCCATCATATCCCGGAAGCGGCTGCGGTTTTCGATGGCGTCTTCATCGGGCAGAGGCATGACATAACCGCCCGCCATGCCGCGGGGCACGATGGTGACTTTCTGCACCGGGTCGGTGTGTTTCATAAAATAATTGACCACGGCGTGTCCGGCCTCGTGGAAGCTGATGATTTTCTTTTCCTCGGGCGTCAGCAGACGGCTGCGGCGCTCCGGGCCCATGCGCACCCGCTCGATGGCCTCTTGCAGCTCGGACATGCCGATGAGCTGTTTGTTGCGACGGGCGGCCAGGATGGCGGCTTCGTTGATGACGTTTTCGATATCTGCGCCCACGTAACCGGGGGTGAGCCGGGCCAGCACCTCGAAACTGACGCTGGGATCGATGGGTTTGCCGCGGGCGTGAATGCGGAAAATGGCTTCGCGGCCCTTGACGTCTGGCCGGTCCATCACCACCTGACGGTCGAAACGCCCGGGCCGCAGCAAAGCCGGGTCCAGGATGTCGGGCCGGTTGGTGGCGGCGATGACGATGACGTTGGTGTCGGTGTCGAAGCCGTCCATCTCCACCAGGATCTGGTTGAGGGTTTGCTCACGCTCGTCGTGACTGCCGCCCAGGCCGGCGCCGCGATGGCGGCCCACCGCGTCGATCTCGTCGATGAAGATGATGCAGGGGCTGTTGCGCTTGGCCTGATCGAAGAGGTCGCGCACGCGGCTGGCGCCAACGCCCACGAACATCTCCACGAATTCCGAGCCGGAGATGGAGAAGAAGGGCACGCCCGCTTCGCCCGCCACCGCCTTGGCCATCAGCGTCTTGCCGGTGCCCGGGGGGCCGACCATGAGCACGCCCTTGGGGATGCGAGCGCCCAGCGCCGCGAATTTCTCCGGCTCTTGCAGAAATTCGACCACTTCCTGTAATTCTTCCTTGGATTCCTTGGCTCCGGCCACATCATCGAAGGTGACGGTGGGCTTGTCGCCGGTGATGAGCCGGGCCTTGCTCTTGCCGAAGGAAAAAGCCTGTCCTCCTGCGCCCTGGGCCTGGCGCATGATGAACAGAAAGATGCCGATGATGAGCACGAAGGGCAACACCGAGCTGAGGATCAGCGGCCAGTTGCTCCAGAAGCCGGGGGCGGTGAATTTGATTTCCACCTGCGATAGAGCCGATGGTTCGACGCCCAGCAGATCCAATGTTTTGGTGAGACTGACGCCCGGCTCTTTGTGAGCGATGCCGATATTGTCATTGTCGTTGTAGGAAATGGTGAGCTTGTCTTCTTCGACCTCGATGCCTTTCACCTGCCCCGAATTGATCTGTTCCGCCAGGGTGTTCAGGTTGTTGATTTCCACTTCATTTTTGAGACGGTTGGCCGAGATCAGCGAGGACCACAGGAAGTAGCCCAGCACGGCGATGATAACGATATAGACGATACTGTTGCGGAGGGTTTGCGAATTCATATTTTGAGGAGGAGGGATTGTTTGAGTCGGTAGTTGCAGATGAAGATCAAGATGCCGCACAGAAGGCGACGCACCTTTGCATCATGCAGACTATTATACCATAAATAACGTGAATTCGGAGTTATTTTGGTTAAGAATCTGCTGTTCGAGCGATTACGCCATGGGAAAACGACGAAAATAGACGATAAGGCGAAGGTGGATGATGGAGATCGTCCGTTTTGGCCTATCTTCGTCCATCTTGGTCTGATTTCGGCTGGCAAGCATACCCTTTCGAAGCAAAAGCGCTAAATAGTTTGGGGTCGCGTGTTGGCGGGCGGCTGTTGAAGCTAGACTCATTTTGTCTTTGCTGATTCTGATGCTAGAATATATTCATCTTCTCTTTTTATTGGATTTTCAGTAAATAGTTATTCTGGCATGTTGCGAGGAGTTCGGCTCATGCGAAAAAGATACTTTAGCGTCCTACTTTTAGGATTCTTGTTTGTTTTGCTGTTGATGGCAGGGGGGCCGTCATTTGTGATGGCCCAGGATGGAGGCAGTGATGCTGTGCTGTTGAAAATGTTTTCATGGCAGAATAGTGCTTTTCCCAGCAGCGCCATGTTGCCGCAAAAAGATTGGGGCCTGATCGAATCTGATGAAAATGTAATTTCCCTGCCGGATCATTTATCCGGGGGATTGTGGAATCAGATCGTCTTTCAGTCTTTTCGGGATGGGAATTGGGAGATATACATGATGGATCGTGATGGCAATAACCAGCGTCGCCTGACGTACCATGACGCTTCTGATATTCATCCCAGACTGCGTCCGGATCTGCAACAGGTGGTTTTTGTCTCCTATCGTGATGGACGTCCCCAGATTTATAAGATGAACTCTGATGGCAGTCATGTTGTACGCCTTTCTGATCTTGACTGGGATGACGCCAACCCTGTCTGGTCACCCAACGGCAGCCAGATAGCCTTTTCCCGTAAAAAAAACGGCCACTGGGGGCTTTTCATCATGAATGCCGATGGGTCGAGTCTCCGGCGTTTGACCCGCACCAACGACGCCGATGATATTTCACCCACCTGGTCGCCCGATGGCAGCAAGATCGCCTGGATTCGCCGTAAGGATGGGGGCTACGGCGATGTGATGATCATGGACGTTTATGGAAATAATCAGCGTACTTTCAGGCATAATCTGCGATTTGTGCAGAATCTTTCCTGGTCACCCGATGGTCAGCGCCTGGCGGCTGATTATGATTATAATGGCGATTATTGGAACGATCTGATGATTTTGGAGATGAATGGGATCGACAGCGCTGTGTATCTTTCTCCTGGCGGTCTTACAGATCTTTGGCTGGGCTCATGGTCGCCAGATAGCCGCTATTTACTTTTTTCGTGGGTCAAATATATCGTACACGATAACAATTTGTATATCACAGAATCTCATTTGAAAAAAATCGGCGCCCATCAAGCTGCCTACAACATGATTGATATTCCGGGTTCCCAAATCGACATGGCCCCCGACTGGCAGCGGGGATATGATACACAGCGCCCTACCGCATCCATTCAGTCGCTTCCCGCCATTTCGCCCAGTCCTGTTCAGCTTCGCTGGTCGGGCGTGGATGAAGGGAGTTCGGGCATTTCTTACTATCAGATTCAGGTGCGAGTGGATGATGGCGATTGGCAAGACTGGTTAGCGCATACAGTCGAGACTAGCGGCGCCTATCCGGGTGTTGGCGGGCATCACTACGCCTTTCGGGTGCGGGCGCGGGATGCCGCTGGCAACAGAAGCGCCTGGACTGCTGATGATGCAGCAATCACCACCGTAGAGAACCAGCCGCCTCATAGCCAGTTCACCCGGCTCCCCCGATATTTACGCTCTGGCGATTCTATTGCCTGGCAGGGCCAGGACGCGGGCGGCTCAGGCATCAAATTTTATGACGTTCAGTATCGTGAGGCGCAAAGCGATCAGTGGGTGGATCTGCGCCGTCAGACGACCGACACCAGGGCGTCATTTAGCGCATACAATTTTGAGCCCGCCTATTTCTTCCGGGTCCGGGCCACTGATCACGCCGATAATCAGGAAACGTGGGACAATGTCGGACAGGGGCCACTGGAAATGTATCGATGGGGCGTCAGTGGCAAAGTTCTGGATAATCGCAACAGGCCCTTGGCCGGGGCGCAAATAAAAAGCCATCCCGAATCCTGGTTGGCGGAAGCGTCCGATGAAGATGGCGATTATCGTCTTTTCGTTCGCGAGATGGCCACGAAATATACCGTCAAGTGGTTATTTTCGGGGCTGACGTCACCTCCCGCCACCAATTATGACGCAGATTGGGATGCCCACGCGGATGTGGTTATGCGTCCGGCGGATGATGTGATTCAAGATGGCGCTGCTGAGGAACAGTCTATTCCATCATGGGATAAAAATGGCCGTTATCCTCCTCACGTTATTAACACTTCCCATACCGGCCGACAGGCCATCAGGTTGGGCGTTCAATTCAGCAGCGATCACGTTCAACGGATCGAGACGCCCTATGACGCCTATCATTTTACCTTCCAGCGAGACGGACAGAATAACCTGCATCTGCTTTGGGATGATCGTCGTGGTTTCTCGGATTACATTCTCAAATACGCCAGAATCGATGCCACTGGCGCGGTGACAGAGGTGCGGGATATCGAAGCCTATGGCTACAATGGCGGCTACCACAGCATGGCCGTCGCATCTGATGGCACGGTGTATATTGTCTGGCTTTCTCCACAGGTTGATTATCATTATCAACTTCTGCGGCGCTCTTCCGATGGTCAGTGGTCGCAGCCGCAAAAGCTGGAATTGGGGAGAGGCGCTATTACTGCCGCGGTCGACCGGCGCGGCATTTTGCATTTGTATGAGCGCAGCGGCCTTTATCAGCAGTGCACATCCGCCGGCGTCTGTTCCTCGCCAGAAAAAACGGGCGTTCCAGGTGATAGTTATTATGGTCAGATTATGACTGTTGCTCCTGATGGTGCGGCCTACTTCGCCTGGGTTTTTGATGGCGACTATAACCAGCCTGCCCGTTTGTTTTATCGTATACGCCATCCTGATGGCTATTGGGATGCGGCGCAACAAGTTCCTGGATTCTCGGACATGGCGATCATGGAGGATGATCCGTTTCTCAATGTCGATAATCTGGGCGTCATGCACTTCCTTCTTCGTGGCGCCAGCAAAGATGAACAGGGAGAATATCACAATGTTGAGATATACACGCGCTCTGAACCGAATGGCGGATGGTCACAGAAAAGATTTCCTGAGGGATTTTATCGCTTGTTCGTCCAGCCAGACGGGCGCGTTCATGTCATTGGCGTTTTGGGAAGTTATGACAAACTTTCTTTTCGTTATGCCCGTCAGACGCCAAATGGCAACTGGGACATCGATGAGATAACAGATATTCCGCCCAGCGTTGCCAAGCAGGTTTTTTATGCGGATCGCTATAATTTTGCTGTGGATAGCCAGGGGCGCGTCTATGCCGCCGCATACGGCAGTAAGATTCATGCGGCGGTGCGAGATATCGACAATCGATGGCGTTTTTTGTCTCCCTTTGGCAGGGCCTGTGAGGTGTTTGTCTATTATGAACAGGAGCGCGCCCCCCATCTTTTGGTGGATGGCAACGACATTCTCCGCCTGGCCTGGCCCGGCGATTCTCCTCACTGCGATCCTTTCATACTGACGAATTCACTCAGTTTGCCCGGCGATTCTTTGCTTCAACAGCAAGTGCATATCCCTGCTGAAATGCAGGAGCCCACCCTGTCTTTTTTCTATCGTTTTCAGAGATTGTCACATGCGCACACTCAATTTCATGTCGGCGTCGCCACGGATGAGCAATCAACGTCACTGCTAACTATCGATGAAAACACGCTGGAGTGGTCGCATCAGTGGATTGATATGACGGCGTGGAAAGGACAAACCATCACCGTCACTTTCAACATTCCGCAGACAGCGGGTATGCCTACAGCTTGGGGCGATGTAGACGATATTTCTTTAGGCACGGGCGCGTATGCTGATCTTTGGGTAGTGGTCCCGGCTGTCTCGCCCCAGCCTGATGACGCCACTATGACCCTGGGCATCCGTTATGGCAACCGGGGAGATGTTTCGGCTTCAGGCGCCCGCATCACCTTCACCTTGCCGCCCCATGTCGATTTCGTGACATCCAATCCTCCGCCATCAGGGCGGGAGGGCGACCGCGTGTGGTGGGATGTGGCGAAGCTGCCAGCGGGCGCTCGTCCCACTCCTTTCATGGTGACGATGACCATGCCGCCGGATGCGGTGGCTGGCGATATACTCTCTGGCCAGGTCGTTATTGTCTCAGACGCCAACGAGCTGTTCGAGAGCAATAATGAGACGGAGGCCCTGGTCTTCGTAAGCGGGGGACAATTGCATTTGCCTCTCTTCTTACGATAGTTCCGTTTAGAGCTTTCGCGTCGCTTGTGCTGCGGTTGTAGGCGCAGGTTCGCCGGGTCAGCAACATCGGTAAAATGTAAGAGCGTCGCATCACAGATTACGGGGCCAGTCGCCCGCGCCACGGTGGTTTTCGCTATCTTTTGTGGTGGTGGCGCTGGCGCGCCCGCCGGCTTCCTTTTATTTGGCGTCCTCGTCGCCATCGCCTACAATGCGGGCATGAGCATTGCCGATCGTCGTTTGCTGCGCCTTCTGGCCCTCTACGCCCTTTTTCTGCTGGGCGTGCATGTCATCGCCGCAAATCTGCCCGCGTCCTGGGCGTTTTTCTGGTATCCGGCCAGGCTGGTGGGGCCGGGCGGGCGTCTGTCTCCTGCTGAATGGCTGTGGAGCGTCGCGCCCTACGCCGCCCTGGCTCGCTGGCTGCAACTGGCGCTGGCCGCCGTCGTTGCTGTCATCACCTGGCGATTGGGCTTCGCCCAAAGCATCTCCCTGGCCTGGCCCTCATTCCCCGCCCGCGGGCGCTGGCGGGCGCTGATTGCGCTGCTGAGCCTGCCGCTGTTCTGGATCGGGCGCATCGTACACACCCGCTGGGGCGACGCCTATCTGCTGGTCAAGGGCATCGCTCATCCCGATGTGCGCCTGATGTACAACTGGCAGGCCCCGCTGGACACCTACGTTCATGCCTGGCTCTTTCGGTTGGGCGAGGCCCGTTGGGGCTGGACCGACGCCCTGCCCGCCTATTGGGTGATCTCAAGTCTGGCCGGGGCGCTGGCGGTGTGGACGCTGCTGCGGTTGGCGCAGGAGGTCGGGCGCAGCGATGGCGAACGCTGGCTGCTGTTCGGCATTCCCGCCACCCTGGGGGCCATGCAGCTCTTTTTCGGCTATCCCGAGAATTACACCCTTATCAGCCTGCTGATGCTGATCTTCTTCTGGCTGAGCTGGCGATACAGCCAGGGGCGGGGGTCGTTGTGGGGACCCAGCATCACGCTGGCCCTGGCGCATGGCTTCCATCCCATCACCATCATCCTGCAACCGGCATTGTGGCTGCTGGCCTGGTGGGGATGGCGTCGCCGCGGGCAAAGTCCCTGGCGGCTGCTGATTCAGCTTGTTTTGCCCTCGTTGGCGGTGGGCGCGGGCGTGCTGGCGCTGATGACCGCGGGCGGGCATGGGCTGGATGCGTTTCTGGGGGCCGAGGCGCCCGGCGGCGGCGATCATCGCTGGTGGGTTCCCCTGGCGCAGGCGACGGGCGAGTGGGAGTATTACACCATGTTCTCCCGCGGCCATTTCATGGATATCCTCAACCAGCAGTGGCTCTCTCAGCCGTTCACCCTGTTCACCCTGGCCTTGCTGGCGATTTTTCTCTTCAAAAAGCTGCCCTGCGATATTTATTCGGGATTTTTGCTGCTGGCCGCGGGTGCGTATCTTTTTCTCATTCTCGCCTGGAATCCCGACTATGGCGGTCAGCGGGATTGGGATCTGTTCGCCACCGCGGCCTGGCCCGCGGCGCTGCTCATGGCCTATTGGCTCACCCGGGCGCTGGCGGCTCCCGCCATGCTGCGCTCGGGCCTGATCATCATCGCCAACCAGGCGCTTTACACCGCTGTTTGGGTCTATTCGAACACCCGTCCCTGGGAATGGCCCCA
>JALSPL010000311.1 GCA_026985975.1 Anaerolineae bacterium
GCATCCCGATGTGGAAATCCGCATTGTGCCCATCGAAGAGGGCGGCATTTCCCAGCGCATCGCCACGGCCCGAGCCGCGAATCGCCTGCCCGACATCGTGCGCATGGGCGTGGAGCGCGTCTCCGCCTTCGCGGCCGACGGCATCCTGGATGAGGACGCGGCCAGCGCGGTCATCGAGAGCATTGGTAAGGATGACTTCCGGGCCGGGCCGCTGGAGATGGTGGTCGATCCCTCCACGGGCAAGTATGCGGCCGTGCCCTACGACGGCTGGATCCAGGCCATCTGGTATCGCAAGGACATGTTCGACCAGGCGGGCCTGGCTGCGCCCACCAGTTGGGACATCTTGAATGAAGCCTGTGATAAACTGCCCGGTACGGGTAACTTGCTCTACGCCCTCACCCTGCCCACGGACCCGGGCCAAAACTATCCCCATCAGGTGTTCGAGCAGTTCGCCATCTCCAACAACGTGTGGCCCTTCGACGACAACGGCAACGTGAGCATGAACACGCCCGAGATGGTGGAAACCCTGAAGTTCTACACCAGCCTGCAACGCTGCGCGCCCCCTGGCCCGCAATACTGGCGAGGCGCCCGCGAGGCCTATGAGCTGGACCAGGCTGGCATGCTCTTCTACTCCACCTACATCATGGACGACCTGGTGGAAGGCTCCGGCACCGAGGGCGGCGGCAAGATCCAAATCGCGGTGCCCGACCTGGCCAAGAAGACGGGCTTCGCGCCCAAACTGGAAGGCCCCAGCGGCGCTTCCGCCACCTACGGCCAGTTGGTCACTCTGGGCATCATGCAGGGCGCGGACCCCGTGGCTCAGGATGTGGTCAAGTTCTTCCTCACGGGCGACAACTACAAGGACATCCTGGCCCTGGCGCCCTTCGGCAAAGTGCCCGTGCTCAAGAGCGCCGTGGATGAGTGGAAGGACCTGAGCCCCTTCTTCAAGGAATACGATCCCGAAACCCTGGATCAGATCGCCAACGGCTATGACACCATGCAGCGCTGGCTCTTCAAGCCCGGCTACGACGCCACCCAGCGCGCGGTCATCGGCGACATTGAGGGCCGTCTGCTCATCCCGCAGGCCATCGCCAACATCGCCCTGGATGGCAGCATGACGCCCGAGAGCGCTGCGGAATGGCTGCAACAGCAGGTGGAGCAACTTTATCAGGATCGTAAGAACCAGTAACGGGTTTGTTCCTGAGCGAGGGGCTGATTCCTGCGGGAATCGGCCCCTCTTTTGGCATGCGCGGGAGGCCAAGTTCGTCATGCGTCATGCGTCATGCGTCATGCGTAACCGCCTCACGTTTTACGTTTTACGCATGACGTCGTTGAGCCCTCGGCCGACGCTGGCTCTGAGAAGGTCTCCGCAGACGAGGCGAACATCTATTTACGGAACAGGCGCCACGGGCGGCCGCCCGCCGATACCGATGAAAATGAGGACGCGGATTTGCACGGCCTACGGACACAGATTTTTTAACAAATTATCCGTGTTTTTCCGTGTTCATCCGTGTTCTTTTTATTTTCAGAACAGGCGTCATGAGCGCTTACTCGCCGATACGGATGAAAATGGGAAGCGTATTCCGTATTGCGTAATGCGTAATGCGTCATGCGTATCGCGCTTAGGTTTTACGCAATACGAAATACGCAATACGTCCCTCGTTGCCTCGGCCAACGTGGTTGCCAAAGCCTTTTCGCAAGTGACGCCAATGTTTATTTTCAAAGCAGGAGGGACTCCATGTCTGCAACGCCAGAGGCAGTGGAAAAGTATCAGGGAAGGCGGTGGTCATCCTTGCAATCGCAGGAAGCCAGGCTGGCCTGGCGGCTGCTGCTGCCCACCGCGCTGATCGTCTTCAGCCTGGTGATTTTCCCCGCCATTTTCAGCATCTGGATCAGTTTCCACAAAGTGGATTTGAGCAATCTGAATGATGTGTTTCATGCGCCCTTCGTGGGGTTGGACAATTACAAGCGGGTGATCAGCGATTACGCGTTCAAATGGCAAAGCTGGAAGAACATGGGCGCGTATATCACCAGCATCGTCTATTCCTTCGTTAGCACCATCCTCACCATCATCATCGGCCTCATCGCCGCGTTGTTACTCAACCGCCCCTTCCGGGCCCGGGGCATGAGCCGGGCCGTGTTTCTCTTCCCCTATGTCGCGCCCATCGTCAGCGTGGCTTTCGTATGGCGCTGGATTCTGGACCCGCGGCCCTCGGGCGTGGCCAACGACATCCTCATGCGGCTCAATCTCATCCATCGCCCGCTGGGGTTCCTTTCCACGCCGGGATTAGCCTTGCTGCTGGTCATTCTCTTCACCGGCTGGCGCTACTTCCCCTTCGCCATGCTCATGATCCTGGCCCGGCTGCAGGCCATCGACCGCACCCTCTACGAAGCCGCGGATGTGGACGGCGCCAACGACTGGCACAAATTCTGGTACATCACCATCCCCGAATTGCGCTATGTCATCGGCGCGCTGTTCCTGTTGCGTCTTATCTGGACTTTCAACAAATTCGATGACATTTTCCTGCTGACGGGCGGCGGGTTCGGCACCAACGTCCTGCCCGTGCTCACCTATCAATTCAGTTTCCGGCTGTTCAACTTCGGCGTGGGCGCGGCCGCCGCCATGATCCTGTTGGTGACCCTGGTGGTGTTCCTGGTGATTTACGTCGGCGTGTTC
>JALSPL010000312.1 GCA_026985975.1 Anaerolineae bacterium
CATGCCCGGCAAGGCCACGGCGGTGAGATTCAGCACCGATTGCGTGTAGTGACCGGCGATGAAATGCCCGATGACGACGATGCTGGCGGCGAAGCCGAAGAGCGATTGCAGCACCGCCCGAAAACGCTGGTGTGACCAGTTTCGTAAGCTGCCGTAGAGGATGAGGGGCGGGCCCGATGTGTTGTAAGCGCCGCCCAGCAATCCCGCAAAAAAACCAGCAGGATAGGCCCAGCGTCGGGAGATGACCGGCAGTTTTTCGGGCCTGAGCAGGGCAAAGAGGGCGTAGGCCACCAGCAGTGCGCCCAACCCCACTTTGACGATGGTCTCGTTCAGGGCGAAGATGCCCCAAATGCCCAGCGGCACGCCCAGCGCCATCCAGATGCCTAGACGCTTGATTTCATGAAAATCGAGATCAGCGCGCCAGCGGATGCCGTTGATGATGTTGATGGTCAGGGCCAGAACCGCCACCAACGGGGCCGCCACCTGGATGCCCACCAGTTGCACCAGGATGGGCATGGCCACCAGTGAAAAGCCGAAACCGGACAGGCTTTGCTGGAAGGCCGAAATGAAGATGATGGCGGCGATGAGGAGGGCCATGAGGGCGGATGGGCGGTGAGTGGAACGCTATTTTCAGCGTAGCATATCTTCCAGAGCTGTGCAAACAGTCGAAGTCCCGTTCACGGGGCGTTGTTTTGTAGTCCGACGGCTTTAGTCTCGGGCGATGGCGGCAGGCTACCGGCTGGCTTTTACTTGAAATACCCAACAAATTTCAGCTCTGTCCCGGCCCCTGGTCGCCGGCCGAAGGAGCGTGAACACTTCTAAGTAGCCGTCAAAAGATAACTTTCCCTTTTACGTCATTTCGACAAGCGAAGCGAGGAGAAATCTCCCCGGTTGCGGGTGTCTTTCTTTCTGCAAGGGGATGTCTCGCTTCGCTTCGACATGACGTAAGTAAAGTATTGGCTCCCCTGAAAAAAGGTCGAGATCAGCAGCGACGATAGAGAAGACAGCGAAAATGGTGTGGTTTCAGCTACTTTTCCTTATGACTGATCGCCAGGTTGAACAGTCATGTGTCCAGAGCGCGTCAAGACGATGGACGGGGGGAAGTGACGTCGAACGCCGTCCATCGTCGCTCGTCTATCGTTTTGAAACCTGGACATCAGCAGCTTGCACCAAACTATCAGCCTGCCAGCGTCCGGTACAGCCCCGCGATCGCCTCCCACAGCGCCTCGCGCAGTCGCCCGATTTCATCTGTGCGCGGGGGCCGGGCCGGCGTGCTCTCATCCTGATAGCCCACATACATGGCCCGACTCACCTCGATCATGGCCCAGGGTTGGCGGCTTCCCAGCCCGTGCGCTTTTAAATCCCAGCCGCCGCGGTAGGGCGTGTTGAGGACCACCGGGCCCGGATCTGCGTACTCGCACAGCGCATCCAGCCGGGCGAAGCGCTGGCCTATCTCCTGGCCCAGGAAACGCAGGGACGCCACGGCCATTGTTGTGTCGGCCAGACCGTTGGGTCGTCCGGCGGCGTCGCCCAGGTTGGAGACGCAGGCCCGGGGGCGCAATTGCTCCTGCGGATCATACTTTCGAGGGCCGCGGGCCGCCATGCTGTGAGCGTCGATGACCAGTTTGATGTCGGGATCATCGGCGATGGCGGCCAGTTGCTGGTGCCAGGGCTGCCAGTAGCGATGCACCAGCTCCCGTTCTTCGGCCAGGTCGGGGCGCTGGCCCGGTTTGAACACCGCCCGCCCGTAGCTGGTCACATCCTTGATGACGCCGTCGCCCACGCGCTTGAGCATACTCGGATCGTCGGGGCGGTTGACGTCGATGAGGGCGCGGGCGTAGGGGAAGCGCAGCCAGTGCGTCACCTGGTCGCGAAAGTCGAAGATGAGATCGGTGTAGATGTCGGCCTCGTTGAAGATGTCATTTTCGTCGATGGCCAGCCGACCTTCCAGTTCGGGCGGCGTCTCCACCGAGGCGTGAGGGAGGATGATAGCGATGGGGAGTTTGTCTGACGCCATGATCGGATTTACATCAGCTCGATGGCCATGGCCACGGCTTCGCCGCCGCCCAGACAGAGCGCGGCCACGCCGCGGTGGCCGCCGCGCCTGCGCAGAGCGTAGATGAGGGTGGTGAGAACGCGGGCGCCGCTGGCTCCCAGGGGGTGGCCCAGGGCGATGGCGCCGCCATTGACGTTGACTTTGGCCGGGTCCAGGCCCAGCTCGATGATATTTTGCAGGGATTGGGCGGCGAAGGCCTCATTCAGCTCGAATAAATCCACATCCCCCAGCTCCCAGCCGATTTTCGACATCAGACGGCGGATGGCGTGGGGCGGGGCGGTGAAGACTTTCATGGGCTCCACCGCAGCGTAGGTGTAGCCGATGATGCGGGCCAGGGGCTGCAAGCCATGAGTCGCGGCGTAATCGGGGTGCGCCACCACCACCGCGGCCGCGCCGTCGGAGATGGGAGGCGCATTGCCCGCGGTGACCGTGCCGCCCTCCTCGAAAGCGGGCCGCAGCCGGGCCAGGGCCTCCAGATTGGTGTCGGGCCGGATGGGCTCATCCCGCGCCACCACGATTTCCTTGCGTTTTTGCCGCACGGTGATGGGAACCATCTCATCCCTGAACGCGCCCGTTTCGGTGGCCCGGGCCGCCCGCATGTGGCTCTGG
>JALSPL010000313.1 GCA_026985975.1 Anaerolineae bacterium
AGCCGTCCCACCAGCTTCAGCAGCTCGGGATGCAGCCCCTGGAAGCCGGTCTGGTACGCGGCTTCTTCACCCGCTTCGCGGATGATGCGATCCACTTCATCCTGGGCCTTTTTGACTTCTTTTTCCACCCGGGCGGGATGGATGCGCCCATCCTGCACCAGTTTGGTCAGGGCGCGGCGGGCCACCTCGCGGCGCACCGGGTCGTGGCTGGAGATGATGATGGTCTCGGGCGTGTCATCCACCACCAGGTCCACGCCGGTCACGGCCTCGATGGCGCGGATGTTGCGGCCCTGGCGGCCGATGATGCGGCCTTTCATGTCATCCGAAGGCAGGGGCACGGCGGTGACCACGCTCTCGGCTACGATTTCGGAGGCCAGGCGTTCGATGGAGAGGGTGACGATCTCCCGGGCGCGGCGGTCGGCGGATTCGGCGATCTCGGCCTCGACCTGGCGGATGATGCGGGCCATGTCGCTGCGGGCCTGGGCCTCGGTGCGGCGCAGCAATTCTTCGCGGGCCTCGTCCTGGGTCATGCTGGCGATGCGCTCCAGCTCCGCCTGATATTCCGCTTCCGCTTTTTCCAATTGCGCCATGCGCCGGTCCAGGCTGCTCTGACGCTGATTCAGACGCTGCTCGCGTTTTTCCAGGTTCTCGGAGCGTATTTCCAATTGGTCCATGCGCCGTTGCGCCCGTTCTTCCAGTCGGGTTAATTCCCGGCGGCGGCGGGTCATTTCCGCTTCGACCTCGTTGCGCATGGCGATAGCTTTGTCTTTTGCTTCCAGTTCGTATTTCAGCGCTTGGTCTTTCGCTTCGCTGATGATGCGTTCGGCCTGTTGCCGGGCGGAGGCCATCTTTTCGGCGTCCTGGCGTTGTTTGTTCCAGACGCCGAGGAAGTAGCCCCCCGCCACGCCAATGATCAAACCGATGACGACGGCGAAGATAATGAAAATCGGTTGCATAGGTTTCGTTTCCTGAGGGGAGAAATTATTATGGGATGAGTGCGGAGCAGCGTTCAGTCGGAGGCGTCGATGTTGTTTTCGCTTTCGTCTTCCTGCTGAAGCTGTTCCCGGAGATGGTCGGTTGCAAAACGGGCGGTGGGATAGGAAAATCCCCGACGCTGGAGAAATCCCAGCATCTTTTTGTCGAAATCCGCCCGGGCGAGATGTCGCCAGCGATGCGATCGTTGCTGGCCCGCGGCGATGGCTAACGGCTCATCGTCCAGTTGGGCCAGCGTTTCGGCAATGATGGCTGCCGAGACGCCTTTTTGATAAAGTTCCTGTTGCAGCGCCCGGATGCTACGGGGGTTGAATTGGCTGCGGTTGCTCACCCACCAGCGGGCGAATTCCCGATCATCCAGGTAAGCCATCTCGATGAGCCGGGCGATGACCTGTTTCCGGATGTCGGCGGCGTAGTCCGCCTGTTTCAGGGCCTGGTCGATTTCATGCTGAGATCGGGGACGGCGGGCTATCAGTCGCAACGCCTTGTCCATGGCCCGCTGTCGGTCGTCTTGCGCCCGCAGTCGGGCGATCTCATCATCGTCAAGATGCTGGCCGATCTGAAGCGCGGAGGCCAGGACGTCGGGCAGGGAAAAAGCGTAGGCGTCATCGAGAAAGATGCTGACCCGGTTTTTGTTGCGTTTCTGGTAGACCAGCCGTGTGATGATGCCTGACATGGGGAATAAAAAAGCGCTGCGATCCTGAGGTCGCAACGCCTGGCAAAGTGATGGTGCGGAAAAGCGTCGGGAACGCCGCCATTGGCGCCGACGCTAATCTGATCGCTCTCCCGGAGGGAGCCAGCGACAGGTTATGGTAAAAGCAATTCAGAATTGAAAGGACTGAATTCCACAGATCACTTGCCACGCGCGTTGCGCATGGAATGCCATCCTGCAAGGGATAGCGGGCCGATGAGAACCGGATTACGCTTCGGATGTGGGGCGGGGATGGGGAGGCAGCCCCATCAACGCCCGCAATTGGTCCTCGATGGCAGCGAGAAGATCTGGATTCGCCCTCAGGAATGTTTTGGCGTTTTCACGTCCCTGGCCCAACCGGGTTCCTTCGTAGCTGTAGAAGGAGCCTCGTTTCGTGATAATGTCGTTTTCGACCGCCAGGTCCAGCACTTCGCCGGACCGGGAGATGCCTTCATTGAACATGATGTCGAATTCGGCTTTCTTGAAGGGGGGAGCCACCTTGTTCTTTTTCACGGTCACGCGAGTGCGATTGCCGATGGCTTCGCCGCTGGCCTTCAGACTTTGGATGCGGCGGATATCGAGCCGGACCGATGTGTAGAACTTCAGCGCCATGCCGCCGGGCGTGGTTTCCGGATTTCCAAACATCACGCCGATTTTCTGGCGCAACTGATTGGTGAAAATCAGGACCGTGTTGGTTTGCTTGACGACGCCGCTGAGCTTGCGCATGGCCTGGCTCATCAACCTGGCTTGCAAACCCATGTGGCTGTCGCCCATCTCACCTTCGATCTCGGCCCGGGGCACCAGCGCTGCAACGGAGTCTACCACGACCACGTCCACCGCACCGGATCTCACCAACGCCTCTGCGATTTCCAGCGCCTGCTCGCCGGTGTCGGGCTGCGAGATGTAGAGCGCATCCACATCCACGCCGATCTTGCGGGCGTAGGCCGGGTCCAACGCGTGTTCGACATCCACAAAGGCGCAGATGCCGCCCAGTTTTTGGGCCTCGGCGATGGTGTGCAGGCAAAGCGTTGTCTTGCCGGAGGATTCGGGGCCGAAGATTTCGATGATGCGACCGCGCGGCATCCCTCCCACGCCAATGGCAGCATCCAACGATAGCGATCCGGTGGGGATCGCCTCGATTTCCAGGGCGGTGGCGTCGCCGAGTTTCATGATGGCGCCTTCGCCGAATCGTTTGTTGATGGTTGCCAGGGTGCTTTCGAGGACTTTGTTGCGGTCGCTCTTCGCCATAAGATTTCCTGAATGATGAATAGAGGGTCGGGCGCAACTTCCGGGCGAAAATGAATTCAATAAAATGAGAAAATAACGCCAGAAAGTTACCAGATCTTCATCTTCTTCTCAAGTATAATGCATCCTTTCCAATGTGACCAATCGCTTGCGGGGATTTAGAACAGGGTGTAAATGAAAGGCCCCACCGCTGTCGTCTGTCCCAGCAGGCTGATAGCGATGACCAGCACGATGATCACGATCATGGGGATCATCCAATACAGCTTCTGATCCCACAAAAATCGGAAAAGTTCGCCGACGATGCCTAGTCGTTTAATCATGAGGATTGCTCACTTGTTTCTTCTTCCGAACGAGAAATTTATCCAGCGCCAGCAGATCGATGCCGCTGTTGCTGAAGGTTTTATAGGCGTTGGCCGGAGAATTGACGATGGGCTCGCCGCGCAGATTGAAACTGGTGTTCAGCACCACAGGCACGCCGGTGGCCTCGCCAAAGTTCTTGACGATGTTGTAATAGCGGGGATTCCATTCCTCGCGGATGGTTTGCAGGCGTCCGCTGCCGCCGGTGTGGGTGGTGGCGGGAATCACATCCCACTTATCCCGTTTCACCGGCGCCACCATCAACATAAAACGGGGCATGAACTGCTTCTCGGGCGCTTCGATCTCGAAATACTCGCTGGCCGCCTCCTCCAGCACCACCGGCGCGAAGGGGCGGAAAGGCTCGCGGAATTTGATCTTGGTGTTGACGATCTCTTTCATCTCCGCCCGCCGCGGATCCGCCAGGATGGAACGATTGCCCAGCGCCCGCGGGCCCCATTCCGTCCGGCCCTGATACAGGCTGACCACCTGGCCCGCCACCAGGGCGTCGGCCACCCGTTTCGTCAGCTCCGCTTCATCCTCGACGTACTCATAGGGGATGTCCGCGCGCGCCAGAAAATCCCGGATTTCTCCTTCGGAGAAGGCCTGTCCCCAATAAGCGTGCTCCATGACGAACTTGCGGGGTTGATTCAGCAGCACATGATACGCATACAGGGCCGCGCCCAGCGCGCCGCCGTTATCGCCCGCGGCCGGCTGGATGTAGACGTTCTCGAAGGGGCCTTCGCGCTGGATGCGGCCATTGGCCACTGAATTCAGCGCCACCCCTCCGGCCATAGCCAGGTTTTTGCTGCCGGAAAGCTCATGGGCGTGACGAACGATCTTGAGAATGGTTTCTTCGGTCACCCGCTGGATGCTGGCGGCGATGTCTGCGTAATGCTGATTTTGTTCAGCCGCGGCGTCGCTCCAGCCGGGATAGTCTTTGTCGGGGTTGGTGGTGAGGGTGAAAAACTCCGACTCGGGCTGACGCGGCGGCCCGAACAGCTCGATGAATTTATCGCTGAAGGTGCGGGTGGCGGAGTGATGGAAGTCAAAGTAGGACATGTCCAGCCAGAAGGAGCCGTCATCCCGCACATCGATGACTTTCTCCACCAGATCGATGTAGCGGGGCGTTCCATAAGGCGTCATGCCCATGACTTTGTATTCGCCGTTATTGACGCGGAATCCCAGAAACGCGGTGAAGGCCGAATAAAGCAGGCCCAGCGAATGCGGAAACCGGGTTTCTTCCAGCAGATCGATGCGATTCTCGCCCTGGCCCGTCCAATCGGCGGTGGCCTTGCCGATGGTGGTGGTGGTCCATTCGCCCACGCCGTCCAGCGTCACGATGGCCGCCTCCTCGAAGGGCGAGGTGAACATGGCGCTGGCCGCGTGAGAAAGATGATGTTCCACAAACAGGAAGCGGTCTTTGGGCACGTCGGGCAGCGCTTCCTGCAAGAGCGCCCTGATCCACAGCTTCTCGTTCATCCAGGTGATGAGCGCTTCGCGAAAGGCCAGCCACGATTTGGGAAAGGTGGCCAGGCCCGAGCGCAGAATGCGATCGAATTTCAATAGCGGCTTTTCATAAAAAACTACATAATCCAGATCGCCGGGTTGGATGCCCGCCTGATTCAGACAAAACTGAATGGCGTGGTGCGGAAAACCATTATCGTGTTTGATGCGGCTGAAGCGCTCTTCGTCCGAGGCGGCGATGAGATCGCCATCCTGGATCAACGCCACCGCGCTATCGTGGTAAAAGCAAGAAATGCCGAGTATGTACATGTGCGTTATTTTTTCAGGGTTCATCTAGCCCTGACGTTGCGCTGAGTCGATATCGAGATCACGCGTGGCGCGTTGCAGCCAGGCGCTTTCTCCGGGCCGTTTTTTCATGCTCAGGGGATCGGAGAAAAGACGGGCGGGGATGCCAAAGATGGCCAGTAACGTAAAGTAAATGAGGGTGATCAGAGCCCGCGCATTGAAACTGCCGATGTGTTTGGAAATGCGCAGCCACTCTTGCCAGAGTTTTCGTAGCATAGTTGGATACTTTGAGGAGCGTAAAAAGGCGCCGGGTATGCGAACTCTGATAATACGAGAAGTCCCCCGGATTGTCAAAGACCGGAGGACTTCTGAAATGGTGATGTGTTGGCTGTTTGCTGGTCAGAGAGATGGAAAAGAGTGCGTCCTAAACGAGTTGGAAGCATTCATGCGTCTTCGCCCGGAGGTAAACCTCTGGGCTACTATTGCCAAGCCCGTTGGGCCAGGCCCGAAGGGCCTTCGCACCGGTAGCCCGTGGCTTCTAGCCTCGGGCGATGGCAGCAAATGATAACCTCCAACTCAAATAGGACACACCCGATGGAAAAAAGGGGACACGCCCCTGTCATTCCGCTGTATCCCCCTCCTCTTTCACTTGCCGACGTTGTTGCCAGCGGTGGATGAGCCAGATGATCAGCGCCAGGGGCAGCAGCAGGATGAGTAAAACAGGCACAATTACGATGACGAACTGGATCAGAAGCGTGGCCAGGCCCGTGAGCACATTCATCAGGCTCTCGAAGCTGCTGTGGACGATCTCCGCCGGCCGCCATTCCGGGTTTTCGATGGGTTTAGACAGGATATGTGGCTGGAGATGGATGCTGATGGTGGAGAAAGCAGTCAGCTTGTCCAGCCGGTTCAACTGCCCTTGCAGCGATTCAATCTGGCTGCGAATCTGGATCAGGCGGTCGTAGATCTTCATGATGTCATCGACTTTTCCGCCACGCTCCCTGGTTTCTTTCAGCAACTGGGTCAACTCTTCTTCGGTGGCTTTCAGTGTGCGCAGCCGGGCGTCGATATCGTAATACTGATCTGTGACGTCATCGGTGTTCACCTGCTCATTCTCCACCCGCACCGCCATATCGTGCAGGGCGTTGCGCCCGGCCTCGAACTTGTCGGCGGGAATGCGGATGGTGACGTCGTAAACCATGCTGTCGCCGTTGCGGTAGCCGTTCATGCTGGCCACATAGCCGCCCATGCCCGCGGCCATATCCGCGATGTCCTGCGCCGCCGATTCCGTATCCTCCACCACCAGCGTCATATTGGCGTTGTAGATGATCTTGCGCGTTTCCTGGAGCATTTCGCTGGCGGGCGCGCCGTTGGCGACGCCCATCGCTACGTCCTTGCTTACGGCTGCGGGAGCCCTGGTCGCCGCCGGGGCTTCGACAGGCGATTGCATCACGACTTTTTCTACGACCTGGGGCGCGGGGGCGCTGGCGCCGCAGGCCGTCAGCAGCAGCGCCGCCAGGAACAAGATGACGATGGCGATTTGTGGGCGTTTCATGGTCTCCTCCTCGGGAAAATTATGCGGAAATGCAGCTTGAAGGCGTTTCATTGTTCTATCACCTTAACGGCGGCGGGAGATGAATGGTTCCGTGGCGCTGCCGCCGCATTGGAGACGTTATTTTTCCCTATCCTGACAGATTCCGAGCACATTTCAATGCTCAAGTGTGTAACATTCCCTGCAACGAGGACCGTCCTTCGCGTCATTCGCCCCGCGAACGCCCGTCACCACCCCAGATATAGCCGCCGCCCCAGCATCTCGGGCAGGCCCGCGGCTACAATCGCCCGTTCCACCGCCTCGATATCATATTCAACCCGATGCCAGGTCCATTGCCATGTCTCCGTATCCAGCAGGGCGAAAGAGGCCCGCGAATCATGATCTCGCGGCTGCCCTACGCTGCCCGGATTCAGCAGCCATTTATCGCTCAGGGCCAGCGTCAGGGCCGCGCCCGGCGCTTCCGTCACCCAGGTGACATCGATGCGGCCGCCTTGCCTGACCATGCGCCAGCCCATGGCCTGGTGGCTGTGCCCGATGAGGCAGATGGGCGTGTCGAAAGCGGCGTAATTCTCCGCTGCCGTCTCCGCATCGCTGACATATTCCCACACCGGGTGTCGGGGGCTGCCGTGGGCCAGGGTGATTCCCGCCGTCACGGTCTTCTCGGGCAGGCCCGCCAGCCATTGCAGACTGTCGTCATCCAGATGTCTTCGATGCCAAAGCGCCGCTTCGCGGGCCACCGGATTGAAACGCGCCAGATCGATCTTGCCAACGATGACCAGATCATGATTGCCGGCCAGGCACACATCCGTCCGCGCACGAATGATCTCCACGCAGGCCTGAGGATGCGGGCCATAGCCCACGATGTCTCCCAGACACCACAGCGCGTGCGGCCGCAACGCATCGATTGCTTGCAAAACGCGTTGCAACGCCATCAGATTGGCGTGGATGTCGGAAAGAACGGCAATACGCATGAGATTATTTTACACGCCGCCCTCCCTTCTTTGCGAATTGAAAACCCAGGCAAAGTCCCCCGGTGCGGCATTTGTTTTGTTAGCTGTTTTACTATCAGGTGTCTTATAATACTGCCGTGATTCATTCTGCATCTCGCCCGACCATCGGCTTGCTGGCCACGCTGCTTTCTACGGCCCCCAATTATCGTGGCGCCGGCATTCATCAGTACAGCTCGCGGCTACTGGCGCACCTGCCGCAACAAGCGCCCCAATACGATTATCACGCCTTTGTGATGGACCGCGCCTATTCGCCCCCGGCAGGCGTTTCTGTGCAGCGCCCGGCCTGGCTGCCCGCCAATCCTCCGGGCCGCATCCTGTGGGAGCAGACCGGAGCGGCCTGGGCCAGCCGCAAGCTGGATTTGCTGCACGGTTTCGCCTACGCCCTGCCTCTGGCCTCCCGCACCCCAGCGGTGGTCACCGTCCACGATCTGACATTCATCCTCTTTCCTCAGGCGTTTCCCAAAAGCAAACAACGCTATCTTTCCGCTATCACCGCCCGCAGTTGCCGCCGGGCCCGGATCGTCATTGCCGATTCGCAGGCCACCGCCCGCGACTTGCAGCGGCATATCGATATCCCCGCCGCCAAAATCCGGGTCATCTACACGGGCGTGGATGAACGTTATCAGCCGCTGCCCGCGGAGCAGGTCGAAGCTTATCGGCGGCAAAAAGGCTGGCCGCAGCGCTTCATGCTCATGGTCGGCACTTTGGAGCCGCGCAAGAATCATCTGACCCTCATCGAAGCCTACGCCCGCTATCGTCGCAGCGCCCGGCGTCCGCTGCCACTGCTTATCGGCGGCGGCAAAGGCTGGCATTTTCAGCAGATCTTTCGGCGCGTGCAGGCGTTGGGCCTGGAAAATGCTGTTCATTTTCTGGGATTCGTCCCCTGGGAAGATCTCCCCTGGCTCTACAACGCCGCCATGCTTTTCGTCTATCCCTCCCGGTATGAAGGCTTTGGGCTGCCCGTGGCCGAGGCCATGCGCTGCGGCCTGCCCGTCATCACCTCGGATGTCAGCAGCCTGCCCGAGGTGGCGGGCGCCGCCGCCCTGACGCTGTCCCCCGACGATCCTGACGCCCTGGCCGCGGCCATGCTGCATCTGCTGGAAGAAGCGCCCGAGCGCCTGGAAACCATGCGGGCGCTGGGATTGACGCAGGCCGCCCGTTTCACCTGGGAGCGCACCGCTGCCCAAACCGCCGATGTTTACACCCGTGTTCTTAATCAGACGGACGCGCCCTAAATCGGTTGAGGAAAGCGCCTTTGCCATGCACTCGGGAACACGGAATTGATAGATGAGCAGATAAGTAGACCAGGATTCAGCACGAGCTTGCCGAAAAATCCCCCCATTCCCCCATTTCACTATTCCCCCATCCCCTCATTTCCTCATCCCCTCATTTCCTCATCCCCTCATCCCCTCATTCCCTCACCCCCTCGTTTCCTCGTTTCCTCATTTCCTCATTTCCTCATTTCCTCATCCCCGCTCCCTCCATCCCCGCTCCCCCTGCTGGTTGGCGCTTCTTTGAGCTTTCGACTTATTCAGGACGCCCCTTAATCAGACTCATGGCAAAACGATTGCTCCGACATCAAAAAGTAATACTGGCGTTGGTGGACGCGCTGCTGGTGGTCGCCGCCTTTTATGTGGCCTGGTGGCTGCGCTACGAGCGGCAATGGTATCATACCGTCGATCCTGCCTCCTACACCGATTTCAGTTTTTATTTCGGCGTGGCGATCATCGCCAGTCTTTTCACCCTGCTGACGTTTTATCTGCAAGGGGTCTACGCCCTGCCGCGGGGAACCGGATTTTTTGCTGAATTCTCCAAATTATTCACCTCCAGCGCCATCGTCACCATTGTGCTGATGGTGGGCAATTACATGTTTCAGCCGCTCTACCATTCGCGCCTGGTGTATGGCATGGCCGGGGGGCTGATCTTGCTGTTCACCACCATGGCCCATCTGGTCAATCGGCTGATTCTCACCCGGATGCGGCGTCGGGGCGTCGGCATTCGCCGCATTTTGCTGGTGGGCGCAGGCGAGATGAGCCGCACCATCATGCGCACCCTGCTGGCGGAGCCGGGCCTGGGCTACCATGTCGTCGGTTTTCTGGATGACAATCCCCAGAAAGGCGAACGTAATCTGGGGCCATTCACCGGATTGGGCTCTATCGACGATTTGCCGAGGATGCTGGTGGAAAATCGGGTGGATGAGGTCATCGTCACCCTGCCCTGGCAGTATCACAGCCGCATCATGAGCGTGCTCAGGCAATGTCAGCAGGCCCGCGTCAAGGTGCGGGTGGCGCCCGATGTGCTGCAACTCAGTCTGGATCGGGTGGATATCGAAGTGCTCAATGGCATCCCCCTGATCAGCGTCAAGCCCGCCGCCATCGCCGGCCCGCAGTTCGCCATCAAGCGGGCCATGGATCTGACGATAGGCGGACTGGGGCTGCTGATTGCGCTGCCGGTGATGGGGGCGCTGGCCCTGGCTGTCAAGCTGGATTCTCCTGGCCCGGTGTTTTTCATCCAGAAACGGGTGGGGCGCGATGGTAAACGTTTTCGGGCCTATAAATTTCGTTCCATGGTGGTCGACGCCGAGCGCATGAAGGCGGAACTGGAACAGCTCAACGAAGCTGACGGGCCTCTTTTCAAGATCAAGGATGACCCGCGCCTGACCCGGGTGGGGCGTTTCTTGCGCCGCACCAGCCTGGATGAACTGCCACAGATATTCAATGTTCTCAAGGGGGAGATGAGCCTGGTGGGCCCTCGCCCGGCCCTGCCCGAAGAAGTGGACGCGTATGAGCCCTGGCATCGCAAGCGGCTGGCCGCGCTGCCCGGCATGACCGGCCTGTGGCAGGTGTCGGGCCGCTCCAATCTCGGCTTCGACGAGATGGTGATGCTGGATATCTACTACGTAGAAAACTGGTCGCCGGGCCTCGATATTGCCATTCTTTTCCGCACCATCCCCAAAGTCCTCATCGGCGAAGGCGCTTATTGACTCATGTTACGCACTCGCCCGCTGCAACGAGAATTTGCTGGACAAGGACGGTTTTCGCCCCAGCAATGACGAAAATGGACGAATGTAGACGAAAATAGACGATTCTTTTTCGTCAATCTTCGTCCTTTGGTCTATTTTCGTCAGATCATTGGATATGATGCGTACGAATCCATGC
>JALSPL010000314.1 GCA_026985975.1 Anaerolineae bacterium
AGATTTTAGCAGTGGCGGGGCCGATTATGGCCGCAGACGCGCCGTCCGAAGTGTATGAGGCGGATGTGTTGCTGCTGGCTCCCGTCGCCCAGGAAGTGGATCCCGCCATCGCCCCATACGCCCGCAAAAAATTGGCCGCCACACCCCAGGGCTGGATGCGGGAATGGGATAACAAGGGGCGCGTGTTCGCCATCCCCTGGTATAGTTCAGGGCGCATTTTACCCTATCTGGACGCCATCGTTTTTTCCGATCTCGATCTCATCGGCGACATGAGCATCCTGCCCGCCATCATCGATACCGTGCCCCTGGTGGCCATCACCAAGGCGGCCAAAGGCTGCGTGCTTTATCAGCAGGGCCAGCGGCGTCATATTCACACCCGTCCGGCAAAAGAGGTGGATGCAACCGGAGCCGGAGACACCTTCACCGCCGCTTTTCTCATCGAGGTTTTCAGCGGCAAATCCCCCGTCGAAGCCGCCCATTTCGCCAACGTCACCGCCAGCCTCAGCATCGAGGGCGTGGGCCTCAGCGGCATCCCCCACCGCCACGAAGTCGAAGCATACATCCAGGCTCATCCATCACCATGACACGAATTTACGCCATCGCCAACCAGAAGGGCGGCGTAGGAAAAACCACCACCGCCGTCAACCTGGGCGCTTATCTGGCCGCCGCCGGTCAGCGCGTCCTCATCATCGATATCGATCCCCAGGCCAACGCCACCAGCTCGCTGGGCCTGGGAGCCAGCCAATTGCCCCGGTCGCTGTACGATGTCTTCAGCGGCGAATCCGATCTGGCGGATGTGATCACCCTCACCAATCGCATGAGACTGGATATCGCCCCCAGCTCCCACGCCCTGGCCGCGCTGGAAACAGAAGCGGTCGAAGCTATCAGCGACCCCTATCGCCGCAGTTTTCTGCTACGAGACGCCCTGAGCCCCACCCTGCACCGCTACGATTACATCCTCATCGACAGCCCGCCCAGCCTGGGCCTGATTACCGTCAACGCCATGGCCGCGGCCCAGGGCGTGATCATTCCCGTCCAGAGCGAATATCTGGCCATGGAAGGATTGGGACAATTGCTGACCACCGTAGAGCGAGTGCGCAAAAGCATCAATCCCTCCCTGCGCATCGTGGGCTTGCTGCTTACCATGTATGACGCCCGCAACAAGCTCAGCCGCCAGGTCGAGGATGAGCTGCGAGGCTATTTCAAAGACCTGGTATTCCAAACTGTCATTCCCCGCAATGTGCGCCTGGGCGAAGCCCCCAGCTATGGCGAACCGGTCAACACTTACGCCCCCAATTCATCCGGCGCCAGAGCCTATCAACAACTGACCGAAGAACTCTTGATCCGGGATGGCATTCTTTCCCCCGAGCCTGAAGGAGCAACCTCATGAGCCCCCGCAGAGGACTGGGTCGAGGCCTCAGCAGCCTGATCCCCACCACCCCGCCCGCCGAGCCCGCAGAGAAGCAGAGCAAAACCGGCGTCACGATGCTGGCGCTGGAAGACATCAGCCCCAACCCCAGCCAGCCCCGGCAAACTTTCGAGCCCGAGGCGCTGGCCGAGCTGGCCGCCTCCATCAAAGAACACGGCCTGATCCAGCCCATCATCGTCACCCGGGCCGCCAGCCATGCGGCCACGCCCTACAACATCATCGCCGGCGAGCGGCGCTGGCGGGCCTCGAAACTGGCGGGATTGAAAGAAGCGCCCGTCATCATCAAGGACGCCACGCCCCAGGCCATGCTGGAGCTGGCGCTGGTGGAAAATGTGCAGCGGGCCGATCTCAATCCCCTGGAAGAAGCGGTGGCCTACGAGACGCTGATCAACGAATTCGGACTCACCCAGGCCCAGGTGGCGGAGAAGGTGGGCAAAAGCCGCACCGCGGTGGCCAACACCATCCGCCTGCTGCAACTGCCCGACGCCGTCAAACAGGCGGTGCTGGAGGGACAAATCCGCGAGGGGCACGCCCGCGCCCTGCTGGGCCTTGCAGACGACCAGGCCATAATCGAAGCCACCAAACTGGTCATCAACCGCGGTCTTTCGGTGCGACAGACCGAGGAGCTGGTGCGGCGCTTGAATTCACCCGCGCCCGCTCCCAAAGAAGAAGACGATCTCAGCGCCAGTCCCGAGACCAAAGCCATCGAAGATCGCCTGCGAACGCGGTTGGGAGCCAAAGTGAATCTCTATCGCACCCGCAAGGGCGGCCGCATCGTCATCCACTATTTTTCGGAAGAAGAACTGGCCGATTTGTATGAAAAACTCCTCGGCGACGAGCCGTTATAAGACGACGATGGCAACTGCTTACGTATGTGAAGTTTACGCCACAAAAAACAGGACGATTTCTGTCAAAATGCGTCAAACGTCAAAATGCACTGACAGCGGGCGCTTCAAAGCGAAGCCATGACGTTTGACATTTTACGCTTGACGTCTTGGCCTCCAGAAGCGTCTGATCCAAGGCAGTAAGCACGTTGAAACAGGCTACCTTAACATTGATCGATGACGCCACAAACGCCCTTCACGCCCGACCTGCTCGGGCGTTTTCTTTGTCATGCGCATCCTCGCCATCGCCCCCACTGCATTTTATAACGACTACGGCTGCCATGTCCGCATTCAGGGACAATTGCACAGCCTGCAAGATCGCGGCCACG
>JALSPL010000315.1 GCA_026985975.1 Anaerolineae bacterium
CTGCTCCACCGGATCGCCAGCGTCGCGCAGTGCGATGAAGTTGACGCCCTTGACCACGCGGCCATCTTTCACGTCCAGGCAGGGGATGATGCGTTTGGCTAACATAGAATCAGGGATTTCGCGTAGCGAATTGACTATCTGGGATGGGTTTTAGCCGCCAAACCGCACAAAATGCAACGATGAGTCTGGCAGCGCGTCACCCTTGACCATGTTGGTCATGGATTCGGGAAAGAGACGGAAGCCATGGGACAGCAGCGCGGCGCTGGCGAAATCGGTGGTGAGATCGACGGAGAATCCAAAGGGGCTGCGCTGACGCGAACGGACCCACAGCCGCAGATGCTCCAGCGTCCACAGCTTGTCGGTGAGGGTGAGTGCGGGGTGAAAGAGCAGAAGTTTCCCCTCGGCCCAATCGGCGTTGGGGAGAAAATAGGCCAGGGCCAGAGCCTGCAGGCTACCGTCTCGCCATAGCAGCAGCGTTTCGGCGAAGGGCTGCTGTCGGGCCCATCGCACCCAGGCGCTGTAATCCAGCCCCACCGCGATGTTCTGACACAGGGCGCGAATGGCATTTTGCACCCGGTTTTCTTCTGCGGCGGAAGTGGAGGCGTAGAGATGAGCGTAAAAAGGGGATGCGCCATGGATGATGGGGCGCGCCGTATCGCGATAGGCGTAGACCGAAAGGCCGCCAAGATGGTACCCCTGATGCAGATAAAAAGCCAGATTGTCGATGGCCATGGGCCAGGTCATCAGTCCGATGGCCGTCACCCCGCGGGCGGTCAGATAAGCCTCGGCGTCGGTCACGGCCTGGCGGCCCAGCCCCCGCTTTTGAAATTGCGGATGCACGGCCAGGGTGTGAAACCAGCCCAGACTGCCATAGCTGCGGCAGACGTTCAGGGTGAGCAGCTTATCTCGCCACAGGCCCACGCGTACGCCTGCCGCTTCGCGACTGACATAGCTTTCGATTTTGGTTTCGTCGTAATGACGCCATTTTCGTATCCGCGAGTTTTCTCCGTAGATTTTCCGCACCTTGGGGGCATAGGCTGCATCCACCAGGGCGCTGGCAGCGGGGATTTCTTCGGGGCGGATGGGGCGGAAGCTGAGGCGCATGAAGTCAGTAAGCAATGAGCAGTAAGCAGTGAACAGTATTCAGTGAACAGTATTCAGTGAGCAGCGGGGGATCAGCGGGGGATGAGACGCAAGGCCTGGGCGAGGGTGAACCGGCCCGTGTAAAGCGCCTGGCCCACGATGACGCCTTCGACGCCGTCGGCCTCGTGCGCTGTCAGCGCCCGGATGTCCTCCAGACTGCCGACGCCGCCCGAGGCGATGACGCGCAGGCCGCTGGTACGGGCCAAATCGACGCTGGCCGCCACATTGACGCCCGTGAGCATGCCGTCGCGGCTGATGTCGGTGTAGACGACGCGCTGCACGCCGGCTTCTTTCATGGCCCGGGCGAGATCAACGGCCCGCACATCGCTGGTGCTCAGCCAGCCGTGGGTGGCCACCATGCCATCGCGGGCGTCGATGCCGATGACAATGCGTTCGGGCCCGAATCGGGCCAGGGCTTGCACCACGATGGCGGGATTTTTGACGGCAATGGTGCCCAGCGCCACACGCGTCGCCCCCAGCTCCAATGCGCGGGCGATGTCGTCCGGCGTGCGCACGCCGCCGCCGAACTGGATGGGTAACTCGACGCTCTCGCGGATTTCGCGCAGGCGCTGCAAATTGATGGGTAGCGCTGCATCTTTAGGCGCGTCGCCGAATGCGCCGTCCAGATTGACGACATGCAGCCAGGCGGCGCCCTGTCGGGCCCAGCGCCGGGCCATGGCCGCGGGATCGTCGCTGAACACGGTTTCGGCGTCGGGCGCGCCCTGTTTCAGACGCACACAGCGCCCGCGTCGCAGATCGATGGCGGGGAAAATGGTGATCATGTGGAAAGCGAGAGGGGAGAGCCAGGAGCCGCTTTTGAAGGCGACTGGATGATCTTAACGCAAAGTGGCGGAGAGTTCAAACTGTCGGTGCGCTGATTCTTCTGGCGGGAGGCCGTTTATTGCCCTGATGCGCTCCCGCGCTGAGAGGCGGAAACCCGTTGCGCATCCATCGCTCACACCGCCGCATCGGCTGGCACGCCCGCGAAGTGGCTAAAAGAGATATCCAGGAGGTCGTTCTATCTCGATTAGATTGCCCGATCGGATGGCGATGGAAGTTTTTTCACCCGCCGCGCCGATGATGATTGGTATGGGCGCGTCCCCATCGAGCCACAGGAGTAAGACGGCAGGACTCCATGATTTCTCAGATTATCTCCGCCGGGGACGGTTTCGCGGCATAAGCCGCAGCCAGGGTGATGCCCAATTGTCCCAGCCAGTAGGCGATGATGACCGCCACGCCGGCGAAGGGGATGTTGTAGATGAATAGCGTGATGGCCAGCAGGGAGTCGCTGGCCAAAAAGAGCGCCGCTCCGATAATCCCCGCCCGGGCCGATTGCTGATTGACGCCCGGCGCCTGATAGCGAGCCGCGGCGCGCCATGCCATGGTGGTGATGACCAGCACATAGATCATGACCGGCAGGGCCATGTCTTTCATATCGCCTATCTGCAGGAAGCTGTAAAGGGCGAGGCCGTAGAGATAAAGAAAGACCGCGTAGATAGGTTGCAGGCGGCGGCAGTCGCTGAGAAAGGCGAGAACGTAGAAGAGATGCCCCAGCAGGAAGGCGATGAGTCCCGGCAGGAAGGCGTCGGGCGAGGATTCCAGCAGGATGTCGCCCGTCATGCCCAGCAGCAGGCCGATGACGACCAGCCACTGGAACAGCCGTTTATCTGATAGCGTCAGCAGATAGATGGCCATCAGCAGCACCGGGATGGGCTTCGCGACCATTCGCAGCCAGAAGATATCGGCGGTGCGACCGGCAATGAAGGTGACGGCGGCGATGAGGCCGATGGCGAGCAGGAGTTTGGTGCGGGTGGTGATGGCGTTTTTGGGGAGCATGAGGCCTCCACGTGGCGTGGGAAGATATCTGTGGTGGAAGTGGTAAATTGGGACCTGCCAGCCCATACGGTGGGCGGGCGCGGCCACTGGTTAGCGGTCTGATTTTTCTTCTTTTTCTTTTTTCTTCATTTCTTTCAGGCGTTTGTTGAATAACTCATAGCCGCCTATGCGTAGCAAAAATGAGGCCAGCGACAATGCGCGTTGTTCGTCGGGGTATTTCTGAAGTTTCTCGATATATTTCTCCGCCCGTTCGTCTTCTGAGGATCGGAGGATGGAGGCGTGGGCGAGGAGACGCAATTGATGTTCCAGATCTGGGATCGGCAATTTGGATGCGTCATCCAGCAGGCGGATGCGTTCCACCGCCAGTGTTTGATCGATCTGCTCCCGACAGAACTGCTGAAATCGTCCATAGAGATCGGATAAGGAGAGTGAAACGGCCTCTCCCGTTTCGGCATTTAGTGGCTGAATGAGGTTGATACGGGTGCGGATCAGGGCTTGCCAGCCAATGCCCGCGGCAAAAGCCACCAGCCACGGATCGCTGGTTTGCGGAACCACAAGTTGCACCAGGGCATAGACCAGCATGGCAAATGCCGCATTGACAAGCACAAATAGCGCCGTCCATCCCGTCCTCAGCGCCCGCCCCACATCCCCACGGAACGTCTGCAGGATCTCGGCCAGCGCCCAGGCGACGGCCAGTGTAAATACCAAAAGATAAGGCCCGAAAACGGCCCAGTCGAGGGATTGGCTGCTCATCCCCATTCTCCTCTTTGGCGCATCATGACTGTTTTTTATCCTGAGAAGGATCAATGTCAGATCAGAGATTCAGTTCCCGCCTTCCCCTGGGCGTCAGGGCCACCAGTTGCCCGCCGCGAATCTCGCGCACGGTAATGACTCCCTCCCTTTCCATTTGCTCCAGCAATGGCGCAATCTCCTCGGGTAATGAGAGCGTCTCGGCGGCCAGCTCGATGGGCAGGGCCGGGCCTCGCTGGTGCAAAGCCATCAGGATATCGCGCCGCAAACGCGTGCGCTCCTGGTCTTGTTCCAATTGCTGCGACATTTGCTCCAGCGCCAGGCCCGATTGCTCCAGCGCTTTTCGTTTATCACCCTCTGCCGCCGTGGCCAATTGACGGCTGATTTCGCTCAACTGTTTGGCAATTAACGAAAGAGGTTGCGCCGCGTCGGGCTGCATTGACTGATCGGGATGAAAGGCTGTTGTGACGGACATGCTCATGCTCCGTTTGAATTCATGTTCCTATCCCGCGTGCTATCGGATGGGATGTGATGGATATTTCGTCATTTTCATTGTATCACCCAGATCGATGAACGGCAAGAGCGGTTTTTTACTCACCTGGCGATTTGCCACAGCCGCCCGAGGGTTTCTTCCAGACGCTGGCCCAGGGCGGGCCCGCGGGCGGTGGTCACATCGTCCTCATTTTCGAAGACGGCGTAAGGGACTTTGACGCCCTTGATGGTGATGTATTCCGGGTCCCCGGCGCTGAATTGTTCCCAATCGCTTTCCTTGTACATCTTCTCCAGCTTTTCATCGGGCACGCTGTGCTCCAGGATGCTGTCGGGCCGGTCGGGGTTGAAGCGGCGGCGGTTTTTGCGCAGCGACTCCTCCCACGAGACCTTGAGATAGAGGATGGCCCCGTGACGCAGCGTGTCCTCGGAAAAGTGCTGGAAAGCCTCGCTGAAGCCGCCGTGCTCGCTGCCGCGGGCGAATTCGATGATGACGCTGTGCGTTTGATGATAATTCGGGTGGTCGCGCACCAGCTTGTGGTATGCCAGGTCCAGCCGTTCGATGAGCACATGCCAGAAGTAGTTGTGCAGGAAGTAGCCCTGGTCGTCGGTGTGCAGCCGGGGCTTGCCCATGCGGGCGAGGATGGCGTCTTCTTCGAACCAGGCCCAAATCATGGGGAAATCATCCAGCTCGTCGAAGGCGCCGATGTGAAAGCGCGCCCGGCGTTGGGCCTCAGGCGTGCGCTTGAGATAATCGATGATCTCGCTTTTGCCGGCTGCGGGCCGGGCGATGAGAAAGAGAACATCGAAGGCGTCATGGGTGATGGTCATGGCCACTCTCTTTTGTGATGTGTGGGAACGTGACGTAATGCGTAAAACGTAATGCGTAATGCGTAAGGACCTCACGTTTCACGTTTTACGCATTACGTTTTACTGCTTACTGCATTCCCAGCATGGCCCGCAGGTCATCCTCCGAGATGATAGGCACGCCCAGTTTTTGCGCTTTATCGAATTTGGAGCCGGGATTCTCGCCCGCCAGCACGTAATCGGTCTTGTGCGAAACGGAACTGGTGACCCTGCCGCCGTAGCGTTTGATGATCTCGGTGGCCTCTTGCCGCGTCCAGGTGGGCAGGGCGCCGGTCAGCACAAAGGTTTTGCCCGCCAGCGGCAGCGCCTCGGGCGGCTTCTCCTCCTGGGGCAGCGCCATCTGCAGGCCGTAGGATGCCAGGCGGGCGACTGTGCGCTGGTTGGCGGGATGCGAAAACCACGCCCGCACCGATTCGGCGATACGCGGGCCCACGCCCGCCAGTGCGGCCAGCTCCTCCACCGAGGCCCGGGCCAGCGCGTCGATGGCGCGGAAATGGCTGAGCAGCAGTTCGGCGGTGATGGGCCCCACAAAACGGATGCCCAGACCTGTCAGCACCCGGGTGGCGGGTTGCCGTTTGGATGCCTCGATAGCGTTGAGGAGATTGCTCACCTTCTTCTCGCCGTAGCCCTCCAGGGCCAGCAACGCTTCCCTGTGGTCTTTCAGGGCGTAGATGTCGGCGATTTCCTTGATGAAGCCTTTTTCGTAGAAAAGCTTCGCTTGTCGCGGGCCAAAGCCCTCGATATCCATGGCCGGGCGGGAGACGAAGAACTCGACGCGGCGCACCAACTGGGCGGGACAGGCGGTGTTTTCGCAATAATAGGCCACCTCGCCCGGATAGCGCACCACGGGCTCGCCGCAGGAGGGGCAGCGTTCGGGCATATGCCACACTTTCTCATCGCCCGTGCGCAGTTCCTTCACCGGGCCCATCACCTGGGGAATGACTTCGCCCGCCCGGCGCACGATGACCATGTCGCCCACGCGGATGTCCTTCTCGGCGATGTAATCGGCGTTGTGCAGTGTGGCCGAGCTGATGGTGGCCCCGGCCAGATAGATGGGCTCCAGCACAGCGCGCGGGGTCAGCACCCCGGTGCGGCCCACCTCCACCACGATATCCAGCAGGCGGGTGACGGCCTCGGCCGCGGGGTATTTGTAGGCCACGGCCCAGCGCGGGTCTTTGCCCGCAAAGCCCAGCACATCGTGCAAGGCCAGCTCGTTGATTTTGATGACCAGACCATCCACCTCGAAGGGCAGCTTGTCTTTCTCATCGGCCCAGCTCACGCAATAATCCACCAACGCATCGAAATCCTCGAACAAGCGGCAGTAATCCAGAGCCACGGGAAAGCCCAGGTCTCGCAGCCAATGCAGGGTCCGCCACTGGGTGGCCGGGCCGTCAGCGCCCTCGATGAGCACGATGTGATAGACCAGCACATCCAGCGGGCGGGAGGCGGTGACGCTGGGGTCGAGATTGCGCAGGGCCCCGGCCGCGGTGTTGCGGGGATTGACGAACTCCTTGCCCAGTTTCGCTTGTTCAGCCTGAAAGCGCTGGAACTCCGCCTTGCCCATGTAGGCTTCGCCCCGCACCACCAGCCGTGGCGGCGCGGGCGGGCCCTCCTCGGTCAGGGGAATGTGCAGGGGCAGGCTGCGAATGGTGCGCAGGTTATTGGTGATGTCCTCGCCCACCAGGCCATCCCCTCGGGTCGCGCCCAGCACAAAGACGCCGTTTTCATAGTGCAGCACCACGGTCAGCCCATCGATTTTGGGCTCCACCACCCAACTGACTTTCGCCCCGGGCGGCAGCAGCTTCTCATAGCGCTCTTTCCACGCCCGCAGCTCCTCCGGGCTGGTGACGTTGCCCAGCGAAAGCATGGGTGCAGGATGTCGCACCTTGGCGAAGCCCTCGGCCGGGGGCGCGCCCACGCGCTGGGTGGGCGAGTCGGGCGTGATCAGCTCGGGGTACTGCTGCTCCAGCCGCTGCAACTCCCGGAACAGCATATCATATTCCTCGTCCGACACTTCTGGCCGGGCGAGGACATAGTAGGCGTAGCTGTAACGGTTGAGTAGCCGTCTCAGTTGGCGGACGCGTTCAACGACATCGGGGGGAGGCATGTTTCAGATGCACCCGGATTCGATCGACTGAAAACTGAACACTGAGTCGCCTGAAAAAAGTCTCACCACGGAGGCGCAGAGGGCGCGGAGGAAGAAAAAGGTGGAGGTTCGGAGGTCTTTTCTCTGTGAACTGCCATAATTTTCTCCGTGTTCTCCGTGTCTCCACTGTTGGCTGCAACAGGCGCTACTGTGCGGGCGTGAGATAATCCTGTACAGCCCAGCCAACATAACCTTTGGGCGTTTTCAACTGCCACCAGGTGAAGCCATCGGCCTCTTCGGGCCCGCCGATGACGGTCAGTTTGACGCCATCCTTGACCACGCGAACGCGTTTGTAGTCGGTGCCGGGCCCGGCCCGAAGCGAGAGCTTGTCTTTGCCCGTGCCGGTGACGATGACCGTCTGTCCGATGGTGAACTTGCCAGCGGCGGCTGGCGGCGCAGTCGTCGCGGCAGGGGGCTGGGCTGCGGGCGCTGCGGGCGTGGATTCAGTTTCACTGGCGGCGCCATTGGCGCTTGATTCCAGAGCCGTGGTGGGCAGGGCCGCGACCGTCGGCGTGAAAGTGGGCAGCGTAGACTGCGTTGGCAGGGAGGGAATCGGCGTGGGGGTGGGCTTTTTCGTCCTGCTTGAGCAGGCCCGAGCCAGCAGGAAGATGATGGCCAACACCAGCAGGATGACAATGGCCAGCCGCCACCAGTTTTCCCGCCACCAGTTGCCGTCATCATCGGGCGGCTCCTCCGGGGTCAACTCGGCGTCCGTGATGGGCGGTTCCGGCGGTTCGTAGAATGAATCATCCACATCATCCTCCGGCGGATCAAAATCGTCCGTCGCCAAAATGTCTTTTTCTGCGCCTTCATCATCCCAGTCCTGCTCAAAACCTTCCTCATCAGGAGCGGGCGTATAAACGGCCTCTTCGTCCATCTCGAATTCATCTCCCGTGGGAGCATCATTCCAGGGATCATTGCGGGGATTGTCGTCACTCATAGGGCTTTTCCTTGATAATGGGGGAATGGGGGAATCACCGATAAATCACTGTGATGTATTATACCATCTTTTGCCGAAACTGCTATAATGCCTGCGACAGGATACTTTATCTGTTTCGAAAATAAACGTTGGCGTCGTTTGCCGAGACGCTCTCGAAGCCAACATTGGCCTGGCGCACCACGTAATGCGTAAAACGTAAAACGTGAGGTCCTTACGCCTTACGCATTACGTTTTACGGGCTTGGCTGTCCCGCCAGATTGGCTTGCTCATTTTCATCCTTATTGGCGTGCAGCCGCTCATGGCGCCAGTTACGGAAATGAGTCTTATGCAAAGCTGGCGCACACTCCCCTGGCATCTCAAATAGCCCTTGCAGACCATCCTGCGTACGGCGCTGGCGGGAGCGTGATTGTCAGTCAGCTATTCCATTCAACAACGGAGTTGAAAGTAATGCTCACATCTATGACTATCCAAGAATTTTTGTCTGAGCTCGCCAATGGTTCCGCCACGCCCGGGGGCGGCTCGGCCGCGGGATTGGCGGGCGCCCAGGGCGCGGCGCTGCTTTCCATGGTGTGCAATCTCACCATTGGCCGCAAGAAATACGCCGGGGTCGAGAAGGAAATGCGGGCCGCGCTGGAGCAGGCGGAGGCGTTGCAACAGCGTCTTCTCGCGTTGATTGAGGAAGATGTGCGGGCTTTCGATGCGGTGATGGCCGCGTACAAGCTGCCCAAAGAAACGCCCGAGCAGAAAGCCGCGCGCAGCGCGGCCATCCAGGCGGGCCTGAAAGAAGCCACCCGCACGCCCATGGAGACCCTGCAGGCCTGCGTGGCGGTGTTGGAGCTGGCCCCCGCGGTGGTGGCCCACGGCAATCCCAATGTGATCAGCGACGGCGGAGCGGGCGTGTTGGCCGCCCATGCCGGCATGATGACCGCAGCGCTCAATGTCCGCATCAATCTCAACGCCATCAAGGATGACGTGTTTGTGGTGGATCAGAGCGCCCGCATGGATGAGCTCATCGCCCGCGGCGACGCGGCCAAAGAAAGCGCCTGGGCCATCGTGGCCGAACGCCTGGGGATGTAGCCCCCCTCGCCTCTTCGCCTCCTCGCCATGTCGCTTCCTCGCACTTCGCGCCTTCGCCCCCTGGCCGCGCTCAGCGCCTATCTGCTGCTGACCCTGGCGCTGACCTGGCCCCTGGCCCGATTTCTGGGCTCGGCCATCCCCGGCGACAGCTTCGACGGCTGGCAGAATTTCTGGAATCTGTGGTGGGTGAAGACGGCGCTGTTGGCGCAGCACATATCCCCTTACTTCACTGACCTGCTTTATCATCCCACCGGCGTCAGCCTGTGGTTTCAGACCCTTAACATCTTTAACGGGATCACCTTTCTGCCGGTGCAACTGGCGGGCAACCTCTTCTGGGCCTACAACGCGGTGGTGCTGTTCAGCTTCACCATGGCCGGGTTTGGCGGCTACCTGCTGGGGCTTTATGCGCTGCGGCGGGCGGGCGTCAGGCCCGGCTTCACCCTGCAAGCGGGCGCTTTTCTGACGGGCGTCATTTTCACTTTCTCGCCCTTCCACTTCGCCCACCTGCTGGGCCACATGCAGGTGTTCAGCCTTCAATTCATCCCTTTCTTTGTGTTGTATCTGCTCAAAAGTCTGGAGCAACCCGGTATCCAGCATCACGCCCTGATGGCGGCGCTGTTTCTGATTCTGGCGGCGCTGTGCGATTGGTATTTTGCGCTGTATCTCGGCTTTTTCACGCTGGTGGTTCTGCTTTGGCTGCTCGTTCAGCGGCAGTTGCGCCCGCGGCATCTGCTGGCCCTGACCATCATCTTCGGCCTGACGCTGCTGGTCACTGCACCGCTGCTGGCGCCCATGGTGCGCGAAAGCCTGCGTTACGATTTCATGAAGCCGCCGCCCGGGCAGATCGTGCAACTCAGCGGCGACGTGGCCGGATTCTTCATCCCCTCGGGCCAGCACAGCCTGTGGGGGGCGTGGGCCGCGGCGTTGCGAGCGCCTCTCAGCGCCAGCCCGTCGGAAAATACGCTTTATCTAGGCCTGGCGGCGCTGGTTTTGGCCGGAATCGGCTTGTGGCGCTGGCGCAGCCGGTTGGGCCTGTGGCTGCTGGCTGCGGTCATCTTCGCCCTCTTCGCGCTGGGCCCGCGGCTGCATTTCTACGGCGAGATCACCGGCGTCCCCCTGCCCTACGCCCTGATTCTCAAGCTCCCCTTCGTCAGCATCGCCCGCACCGTGGCCCGCTACGATCTGCTGGTGATGCTCAGCCTGGGCGTGCTCGCGGGCGCGGGCCTGGCTGCGCTGGCGGGACGCATGAGCGGGCCCGGGCCTGCGCTGGCGCTGTCTGCGGGCCTGGTGGCGCTGGTTCTGCTGGATTTCGCGCCTGTTCCCTATCCCATCAGCCCCCCCGACACCCCCGCCTTCTATCAAACCCTGGCCGCCGACCCTCGCGGCGGCGGGGTGATGAATCTGCCCATGAACTGGGACCGCCCCG
>JALSPL010000316.1 GCA_026985975.1 Anaerolineae bacterium
TCAATACAAAACCCCGCCGAGGCTGCTCCCTCGCGGGGTTTGTGGATGCTGGTGGGCGATACAAGACTTGAACTTGTGACCTCCACGATGTCAACGTGGCGCTCTAGCCAACTGAGCTAATCGCCCGTAACGCATGTTATTATACGTATTTTCATGATTTTGGCAAAAAATGGGTGTCGACTAACGTGGGCGGGTTAGCAGCGCTTCTTCGTCTCGAAACCTGACAGGTTCTCAGTGCAAAGTCGTCTTTCCATAAAAAATCTGATAGAATAAGAATCATGTCCTGGAAATTGCGCGCGCAACAACAATCGCTGCTGGAGGAAGAAACAGGGGCGGTCTTCAAAGACTGGGGCGGTCGTCTTGTCGTCGCCCTCGCTTTCCCCAACACTTATTACGTTGGCATGAGCTCCCTGGCCCTGCAGACGATCTACCGCGGCTTCAACGCGTTTGCTGATGTGGCGTGCGAACGCGTCTTTTGGGATAAGGGCGGCTACGAGGCCCGGCGCCCGCTGCTGACGCTGGAATCGGGACGGCGGGTGGATGAAGTCGATGTCTGGGCTTTCACCATTTCCTACGAGATGGATTTCTTCAATGTGGTGGAAATGTTGCGACAGGCGGGCGTGCCGCCCCTGGCCCGGGATCGGGACGAATCCTGGCCCCTGCTCATCGCCGGCGGCCCGGGCGTGACCATGAATCCCGAACCCATGGCCCCCTTCTTCGACGCCATCGTCATCGGCGAGGGCGAGGAAGTGTTGGCCGACCTGGTGGCGCTGTTTCGGGCGGAGATCGACGCGCCCAGGCCCGAACTTCTGGCCCGGTTGCAGGAAATCTCCGGCGTCTATGTTCCGGCGCTGACGCCGCCCGTCGCGGAACAGGGCGCTGCACCCCGGCGCATCCAGCGCCTGTGGGTGCGGGATCAAAGCAAATTTCCCCCCATCAGCAGCCTGTATTCCCAAAAGACAGAGTTCCGCGGCATGCACCTCATGGAGATCGCCCGCGGCTGCGGTCGCGGCTGCCGTTTCTGCCTGGCCGGTTACGTCTATCGTCCCCCGCGGGAACTGCCCCTGGACCTGCTGCTGGCGTGGGCGCAGCAGGGCCTGGCGCACACAGATCGCATCGGGCTCATCTCCGCCGCGGTTTCCGATCATAGTCAAATCGATGAGTTGGCCGCGGCTTTGCAGGAAATGGGCGTCAAGCTCAGCGCCTCCTCCATGCGCGTCGATCCCATCTCCCGGCCCCTGGTGGAGGCTCTGCGCGCGGGCGGGGCCCAGACGCTGACCATCGCCCCCGAGGCCGGGTCCGCCCGCTTGCGGAATGTCATCGCCAAAACCCAGACAGAAGATCAATTGATGGCCGCGGTGGAACTGGCAGCGGAGCTGGATTTTCCCCAGATCAAATTTTATTTTATGATCGGACATCCCACCGAGGAGCAAGAGGATATGGCGGAGTTGGTGGCGTTCGTGCTCAAGGCCCGCAAGCTATTCAAGCGTCGTATTGCCATCAACGCCACGCCTTTTGTGCCCAAAGCGCATACGCCCTTCCAGTGGATGCCCATGACCGACGCCAAAACGCTGAAAAAACGTCAGTCCTTCATCATGCGCCAATTGGGACGCCACAAAATCGCTGTGCGGGCCGATTCGCCCGCCTGGGCCGAGGTGCAGGGCGTGCTGGCCCGGGGCGACCGTCGTTTGGCGCAGGTGTTGTTGGATATTCCCCGTTTGAGCGTACGCGATTTCTGGGCGACCATGGCCCGTCATGATCTGACCCGCGAGGAATTTCTGGGCCAATTGCCCGTAGGGCAGCCCATGCCCTGGCAGATCGTCGAGAGCGGCGTGCGGGAGAATTTTTTCAAATATGAATGGCGTCTGGCGCAACAGGCCCGTCTCGGGCCTCATTGCCCCCCCGACAGCGCCGCTTGTCTCACCTGCGGCGTCTGCGATCCCGCCTGGGCCTATCGTTTTGAGTCTGGCGAACGCCCCAACCTGCGACCTAATCAGGGATGACAAACGACTGTCCCGGCTCCAGGAGATGAATCTGCGTTTCGGGCGCCAGTTTTTGGGCGTGGTAAGTGAACCTGGGGCCGGGCGTGTGCAGATAGCTGAGCATCTCCCAGATGGGGCCAATGGGACGGAAAGACGCCCAATGGATGGGGATGACATGCTTGGGATGGAGCAGAGCCACAGCCTCCGCCGCAGATATTGGGTCCAGATGCCCCGCGCCCAGGGTGGGTCCCCAGCCCCAGATGGGAATCAGGGCCAGATCGATATTTCTTTCGGCCAACTCGCTCATCTGAGGAAAAACATCGGTGTCACCGGGGAAATAAACCGTCTTCTCTCCCGCCAACAAGTAACCCTGGGCCAGCCCGATGACAGGCATATTGCCGCCATGTTCGGCAAAAGTGACATGAATCGTGACATCGCCAATGGTGAACTCATCTCCCGGGCTTAGCTCGATGAGCTGACGGCAGAGCACATGACCCAGCCAGCGGGCCGAGCCCCGGGGTACGATCAGCGGCGTTTCGCGCGGCAGGCGTTTCAGCGAGGGAATGTGCAGATGATCCAGATGGAGATGCGAAAGCAGGATGATGTCCGGTTTGGGCTGCTCCGAAATCCATTTGCGGCCCGAAAAATTGCGCCG
>JALSPL010000317.1 GCA_026985975.1 Anaerolineae bacterium
CGTCCTCGTCATCCCCTGCATTGGCGCAGGTCCCCATGGTCGATGCGCCCGTGTTGCCGTCGTCGCCGTTGCCGCTGCCCGAACCGTCCGCGCCAGCATGGCCCGTGGCGTCCACCTGACCATCCGCCTCTGCATCCACGCAGGAGCCCAGATACAGGTCGGCATTCAGGATGTGGCTCGGGCCAGATTGTGCGGTTGTCGTGGCGAAGCTGTCGGGCAGATCGCCCCAGTCATAGAGCGTTTCCGGCTTGAAGCCAAAGTCGTAACTATGGTCAACTTCTCCACTATCGCCAGTAGTGAAAGCAACGCCAGTATTGCCACTGCCATCCAAATCTTCTTGACCATCACTGTCGCGTTGATCGGCATTGGCATCGGCACCGCCATTATCTCTCACCGTAGGTGCATAACTACCAGCGCCACAACTGTCTGCAATGGCCGTTTGGGTAGGATCAACTAACAATCGACAAGAAGCGTTGCGAGGGATAATGGAGATGTTGCTGTTCCAAGCTGCTGTCGGCCAATTATTGGCAGCAGTAATGTTGCCAGTATTATCTCTGAAGAAATAATTGCCATTGGCGTCAGTAGTAGCTGTGGCTATCGCCTCATAACCGTTGTTGACGTCCCCATCTGTGTCACATTCAAGTGTTACCATGGCGTTTGCGATGGGCGATTCTCCAGGATCCTGGATGCCATTCATGTCACCGACATCACACCATAGATGGTTGCCCACCTCCAAAGGAGCCGGGTCGCACAACAACTCGATATCGCCTACGCCATGCCCCTTGGCAAAACCGACTGCATTATAGTCACCATCTCGGAACACATGGAACCCGCGTGTCTTTGCGCCCGCATTCGCACCGGAATTATCAAACCAGGCGGGCCCGCCTGCACGGTAATAGTTTTGATCATTGTCGCTGCCATTCCAGTCTACAGGATCCATGGCATTCAGCACCACCTGACCACTTCCGGCCAAAAGCGCCATAGCGCCATTAGACGTTTCGCCATGGCCATCTACGGAGCTGTTCTTATTAAAGCGGTCTCTATAATACTCGCCGCCGCCAGGTCCTGCATCGGTATAGCTGGCGCCAGCGCCGGTGACGCCGCCGCAAACGCCATTGTTTTCAAGCGTATACACACCGTCATCCCCAAGACACGCTCGCAGAATGTCTCCGCCGGCCACGACCTCCGTGTATACATCATTTTGATTATACTTATAGTTCTTGTGCCCTGTCTGGTGTCCATAACGATCCAAAAAAGCAATGATCATGTCGCCGTCAATATCAAATTCAATGTCAGATAAAACCGGCTGTGGATGCGTATTTTCATCTACAGTGGGTAGTGTGTCGATCCACTCATTCCATTGTTGATCAACACGGCCCGTATACGCCCCTTCGGAGAACAGCGACACCTTGTGGTAATCTAATGGAAATGAAATAACCTGCGAGAAAGAGGCGCCGTCAAAGCTGTAAACCGTTGCCGACAAATCTGACCTGGTTCCTGTACTGGCGTCGCAAACGCCGCCTACATACACTAACTTATGATAATACTTCAGACCAAATGGTCGCCATTGACCGTTGTTGCAACCCGGGTCTGGTATCTGAAACCGAGAAACATCTGTGGCGGGATCGGGCGGCGTCGAGGGATCGCCGTCGGCGTCAATGATGATTTTGTATAAGTATTTATCATTCAGATTGACTACATAAAGCGTTCTGTCATCATCCGAGATATCCAGATCTCCCATGCCAATCTTCCCGACCTGGATATAAGCATTGTCATCATGACTGGGTGATCCGATCCCACCGGTAATACCACGCGTGGCATTATCTCCGATGCTGCCAACCAGATGGCCCAGAGATGGCTGATCCAGATTGTAAAATTGCTGGGTGCTTCCGGAGGAGACATCTGTGGCCCAAATGTTGCCCAACGGATTGCCAAAACCGGAAATAAGCCCCACATGGCGTTTAAGAAAAGCTGTTGAATACAATGTGTTGGTTGATCGCGCATACGCCTGACCCCAGGTCGCACCAACTTCATTATTGGTCGCCAAGCTGGTGATACCATTTTGTGTGATACCGCTGCTACTGTATGGAAACCGAATCAGCGTCCTAACATTACTAGTGGTGTCACCATTTACATGGCGGCATGTCGCCAAATCAGGAGCGTTTTGGCAATACTCCATTGGATCACTGACGCTGAGATCGACAGAGCAGGTGGCGGCGCTGATAAACTGCACGGATGTATCCGAATCACTACCGTGTACGCCATAATCAAGATAATCTGGCAATCCGCTAAACTCTAGACGCACAGGGACGCTGCTTCCCAATCCAGGGAAATTGTAGCTTCCGTCAGCCTGGACGAAAGCAGTGCTTATAACCGAATTACTGTCGTCATAAGCGGTTACTATCATGCCAGCTACACCATAACCAGGCTCAGTAGGATCCTGTGCGCCATTGGCATTGAAATCTCGAAATACAACGCCGCCAATATCATCATTGCCAGTCTCACAACTGGCGGGAGGCGCCGTATAGGTGTTGGTAAATGTGCAGACAATGTCTTCGTTTTCATCAAGATCAATTGTTACCTGACGATCTGGGAGATCAACAACAGAACCCCCGTCCGTATCGCCATCGCAGGAAATGCTGTCCAATGTCCAGTTGATCTGGGCGTCTTCGCTAATCGTGTAACTGCCCACAGGCTTTGTAATGGCGGAGCTACTTCCCGTATTGCCAACAGTCGTTATGCTAATCGCATTCAAGTCGGGGTCAGTGCTGGTAAAATTAAAGGTGCCGTCGTTATTCACCGTATTTTTGACAATAGTGATGGAGCCTGACGCTAGCGGCTTAAAGCCGAAGTCCAATGAATGATCATTCTCACCACTATCGCCCGTGGTGAACGTCACGCCGGTATTGCCGTTGCCATCCACATCATCCTGACCATCGCTGTCTCGAAGGTCGGCGCCATCATCGCTACCGCCGTTGTCAGGCGTAGTCGGACCGTAATTGCCAGCTCCGCAACTGTTGGCAATAGCCGATTGCGTGGGATCTACAAGAATACGGCAGGAAGTGTTGCGCGGAATAATATGACGATTACTATCCCAAGGAGCCACAGGGAAATTACTGAGACTGGCATCGCCATCCTTGAAAGCATAGTTGCCATTGGCGTCGGTCGTTGTCGTGGCTGCAACATCATCAGCGCCGCCGAAACCGTCACCATTCATATCGCACACCAGCGTTACGGTTGCCCCAACAACAAGTTCCTCACCAGGATCCTGGACGCCATTGCCATCTCCTACGCCACTGCCATCGCCCGTATCACACCAAAGGAGATCACCGACTTCCAGAGGCGCAGGAGGCGTTAGCAGTTCCAGATCGCCCAAACCATTGCCTTTGGCGAATGTGCCATCTCCCGGATTTTGCCCGCCAGGCGACGTGTCATAAATGCGATAGGCTCTGTTTCGTCCTCCATTGGCGTTATCCAGCCATAGAATACCGCCATCGAAAAACTGATTTGTATCGTAAATCGTATCATAGGCGGGTTCAACGACTTCACCGCGGCCAGGAGCATTGACCAGGCCGGACATCGATGTTTCAGTATGGTAGGGATAATGCTCCTGATAATAAAACTCACCACCGCCGGGTCCCTGATTATTATTGGCGCCCCCGGTTGTATCGCCACCGCAACTGCCGTTGTTCTCCAAAATCCAGCCGCCTGCGCCATCTGAACAAGCCTTGAGGATATCTCCGGCGCTGTCACCTGAATACAACGTATTATCAGTGTAGTCGGTGCTATAGCGTCGGAAGCCCATTTGATCGCCATATCGATCTCGAACTCCCAAAATCATATCATCATTATCGAATTCAATATCGACCAGCCACGGTTGGGGATAAGCGACCTCTCCGGAATTGTATTGTGGCGACTGAAGGTGGGTGAAAGTTGGTGACCATGGATTCCAATCAGCGTCTGAATCCGGATTGGCGTCAATGGCGTACTCGCGATTATAGGTCAGCGGCACGCTTAGCGCCAGATTAAATGTTCCCGCAGCATTCGGGTCCATCGAATAGACAAAAGCCTGGAGCTCATTCCGGTTCTGCGTACTCTCGGCTGTGCAAGTCATGCCGACATAAACCATGCCATGGTAAAAATCCAACGCGAATGGACGTAAATCATCAGTGCTGCCGCAAGCTGCTGTGAGCGGCAACGCATAGGCATTAATATCAGCAACGTCAAGGGGCAAACCACTATCTCTCACAGGAATTCGGTAGAGTTCTCGCGTAGCCAGATTGACAGTCCATAAGGTGGAAAAATCGTCAGAAATATCCAGATCGCCGAATCCAACCCGCCCTACTTGGTCCCAAGAATCGGGATCATGGTCCCAACAATCGACTTCATCATTTGACTGAGAATACCATGTGGTCCCCAACCCGCCTTCACATTGATTCGCGCCAGCATTGTACTGAACATGCGGATCTACGCCAGTTTGAGCGCTGAGATCAGCATACACCGTGGTCGTTCCATTGTGGATGCGATAAATCAATCCGGTTTCGCCATGATTTCGAAATTTAGCGTGACGTTTCATAAACGCGGCAGCATACAGGCTGTCTGCGCTGCGATCATAGGCTAATCCCCAAGTCGTGCCAATATCGGGTTGCGTCGCTTCGATATCTGGTGTAGGGCTATCGAAACTGCCCCCGTCATCACAGTTCCCATCCAGGTTGGAATCCACACAGCCCGCATCATAAGAGAATGAAATCAAAGCGCGTTCTGTACCGCTGAGGTCTGCATGATAATAGATATTCGTGGCAAGACTGGGGGCGTCATTCACATAATCGGCAGGATAGTTGACCGCAAAGTTGACGTCGATGGCCCCATCATTGACAAAGGTCACAGTGGCATCGCCTGCCGTCCCTTCATACAGGCCATCCGGCAAACCGGTCACCTCCAGTCGCCAGGAGCCAGCGCCAGGAGCGAGGCTGTATGAGCCGTTTGCCAAGGTGGTGGTGGAAACGCCGCCGGCGCTCCCCGCTGCACTGGCGGGATATGCCGTAACCGTGACTCCCGCCACGCCCGGCTCATAAGCGTCTTGCACGCCGTTGTCATTATAGTCGCGAAAAACAACGCCCGATATCGCCTGGGGCGATTGAGGAGCTACACTACCCATCGGCTCTGATGATTGCTGGAGGGCAAAACTTGTGCGCGCTCCCAACATAAAAACTGCAAGCGCCAGAACCACAAAAATAATAGCTATCTTTTTCATAATCAAACATCCTTTCATGTGGAATAAAATTATTGGCCTAATTGATTCAGGTGCGCCAATCTCATCGAAGGGACCATCCCTTTCCATGTCATCCTGCATGGTTTCGGCCCCCGCTAAAGTTTCTCTTTTCCAAAATGAGACTTCTTACGCCTACGAGGGCTCGGGATGGCATTTCTCGTTGTTGGCGACAATAGCCCCTTTCCCCCGCCCGAAAGGCGTCTTTTTCATTCATTTGATTCCTCCTTCCTTGTGTGAATGGGACGAAAATAGACTGCCACTGCACTGCGGGCCTCTCGCCCGCATCCGACACGCACCCTGTCGACAACGTGGCAGACCCGACTCAATGCTCATTTTAGGTGTGTTTTATGCGAGTAAATTTGCAAAACAAACGCGTCAAACAGACGCCCATTGAAACCAATTGGCAAAGTTGGCATATTATATTGCCAAAAACGGAAAAACCCTTTGCTATTATTGGAAATCCTGATTGCCTAATTAAGTATATTCACGATATTGATCAAAATATCTTATTTTATTATACAACAATACCCCGGAAATGACAACCATTTTGAGCGATGAAATGCTTTTTCAGAGCAGGTAGCATGAGCGTTTGCACGCCAATAAGGATGAAAATGAGCAAGCCAATCTGGCGAGGACAGCCAAGCCCGTAAAACGTGATGCGTAATGCGTAAGGACTTCACGTTTTACGTTTTACGCTTTACGTTCCTCGTTAACTCGGCCAACGTTGGCTTCGAGAGCGCCCCTGCAAACGATGCTAACGTCTATTTACGAAGCAGCGCCTGAAGAGACGAGTTCACGCCACAAATGAACCTCCAGCCCCAGGCGATGGCCACGCCCCTCATAGTCTGCCATCGTCGGTTCATCAACGCAAGTGACCCTCTAAAAATAACTTCCCGTTTTCATCAACTTTTGACGATTACCGCCGCAGGCCCCCACCCGGCCGCCCGCGAGCGGGGGAGGAGGTAATCGGACAACAAAAACTTTCCGTTGCCTTTCCCTCCGGGTTTTCTGACAATCTTCCTCCCGTTTGCGGGGGGATTGAGGGGGGCCGTCCCGCTGCAAGAAAGGGAAGTAATTGATAGACGCTCACCAAGTTTTGCACACCCAGAGCAGGCTTCATCAGAAGCTTCATAGAGGATTTTTTGCGGTTTCTCTGTGTAACCTCTATGAAACGCTGTGTTCCGCTTTGGTTCTGGCCCCGGCCCGGTTAGCATCTTGACAGTGAAATTCTTGTACGCGGAACAAAAAGTTACACAGAGAGCCACAGAGGAAAATCAAGAGCTTCACAGAGATTTTTAGAGATTTCTCTGTGGTTCTCTGACAACCTCTGTGAAACGCTGTGTTCCGCTTTGGTTCTGGCCCGACCGGGTTAGGGATGCCGCACGAAAGGCTTGTCTTGCAGGAATGCCCGCATGACGGCGGGATCGTCGCTCACGGGCAAACCGCTGGGAACCCGCTGGGGGATTGTTTTGCGCAGGTCTTTTGCCGCCGGATCGGTGAGGGCCTCCAGAAACGCCAGAAGTTGATCCATCTCGTTGTCGCTGAGGTCAGCGGGGACTTGCAGCAGCGGATCCAAACGATCCAACATGGCCTGATTCAGACTTTCGCTGATCCAGGTGCGCTGACGCACTTCGGGGGGGAGGTGCATCACATCGTAGTCGGCCAGGGCCCGGGCCGGGTTCATATGATGCCGAATCACCGATTCCAGGTCGTCGTATGCGCCATTGTGCATGTAAGGGGCGGTCAAGGTCACATTGCGCAGGGGCGGGGTGCGGAAACCGAAGATGTCTTCATCCTTGCGGGTGATGAGGGAGCGCCCATAATCGCGGTGCTCGATGGCGGGCTGCTTGCCCGGCCCGATCTGGGGCGCAGCGATGTTGTGCATGCGCTGATCGGTCATCAAATTGCCGCTGTGGCAGACGCTGCATCCCGCCCGGCCATAGAACAGCAAGGCCCCCTGCTTCGCTTCGGTCGATAGCGCCCGCCTCTCCCCGGCCAGGTAGCGATCCCACGGACTTTGGGGGAAGGTGTAGGCGTCGATCTGAAAGGCGGCGATGGCGTTGACCAGATGCTGGGGGCCCATCTGCTCGACCGGCGTGTCGGGATAAGCCTTTTGCAGCAAGTCCATATATTCGGGAATAGCGATGATTCGCCGCCATAATCCGCCCCAGATAGCGGGAATATCGTTATCCTGAAACTTGGCGATTTCATTCGCGCGGCCAAAGATATCCACATCGCCGGGCGAATCGCGCATGGGATCGCCCTTGAACCCGCGCATCTCGGCCCGAGCCGAGGGCGGAAACAGGGCCTGCACCGCCACCACATTCTCCAACCCGGGCGGCAGCTCCACCGGCCCCTGACTGGTGCGGGCGGTGAGGGAGCCGTCATCCAATTGCTCCACCCGCGCATCCCAGAACATGGTGCGCCATTCGGGCTGACCCAAATCGAAAAGGGCGGGCGTATTGCGGGCCACCAGCGGCTTGCCCGGCCCCATGCGACGATGAGGCGCCACGCCAATCCCCCCCGAGCCAATGGGCAACGGCAGATGATCCACCGTATCGACCAATGGCTGATGACAGGTGGCGCAAGAAACGTCCCTGTTGCCGCTGAGCTCCTTGTCGAAAAAGAGATACTGCCCCAGTGCGATTTTATCCGCAGAGACCTGGGGCGTAGACTGCAAGGGCGTGAGATGGTTGGCCTCGATGATGGTTTGCAGTCGGGCGTCCAGATCGGAGGCGCGCGCGGGCGTGCAGGAGGAGAGGAGGATGGGGAGCAGGAGTAGGATTAGGAGTGGAATTGGGATTGGGATTAGGATTGGGATTTTTCGCATGATAAACGGTTGGTTCCACTGAAAAAGGTCGGAATCAACAGCGGCGGCAAAGAAAGCAACAAGAATAATGTGGTTTCAGCCGATTCACGTTTTTTTCACTGGCCGACTCAAGTCGGGCACTTCAGGCCTGCGGCCAAGGGAGGGCCTTCGCCGTCCTGATCGCCGCAGGGCGACCTTACTGCTTTCTGGCAATCTTCCCCCCGCTTGCGGGGGGATTGAGGGGGGGCCGTCCTCCGGCAAGAAAGGGAAGTAATTTATAGACGACTGCTACTCAGCGATTCCTTTGCGCAGACGCACATTTTCAAAATCCCAGGCGTCTGTAGCGGGATCGTAGCGATAGACGTAATCGTGTTCGACAAAATCGCTGGCCGCGCGCATGGTGTAATTGAATTCGATGCCCTTGACCAGCATTTCATCCTTTGCCGGAAATTGAATCTTCTTGGCCCGTTCATCCTGCCCGCCGGGCGCTTGCAGCAGATAAAATTCCATCCGCTGCTCCTGCTCCAACCCGCCATCATCGGCCAAAGCCACCGAGCGGATGCCGCTGTTGCGGGCGGAGCCAAAATAAAGGCGTTTGCCCTGCATTCCCCGATAAACGCCCAGCCCGAAGGCGTCCACCCCCTCCAACTGATCTGCTATCTGCACCGCATCGAGGTCGATCTGAAAAATACGCCCCACCTCTTCATCGTAGGTGGAACCGGCCACCGAACTGGCGTAGAGACTGTTGGTGTCGCAATCATAGGTCAGCCCCATGATCCCAAAAGGATTAGAGGTGTCGGGCGGGCGCGCCCAGGGAAGCTTCATGAAAAAACTCATCACGCCTGTGTTCGTATCCACTTTGTAGATATTGTTTTGCTCCTGCGGCGGATTGAGATCCAGGCTGACAAAGGGGGCGGGGGCCACATAGACGTTGCCATCTTTGTCCAGCACATAGGCCGCCAGGTTGCCGGCGTCATCCCAAGAAGGGTGTTGATAGACAATCACGCTGCCGTCGGGCTGACGAGCGCTGAGGGTGAGCCCCTGATAACCTCTGAGGTTGGTGCCAATGTAGATTTGATCGCCCATATCGAGCTGCGAGACGAACGCAGGCCGATGGACGCAATGGGTGACCGGCCCGATGTTAGGGGGCGGCGCGGGCTCGGGCGTGGGTTGCGGGCTGGCCGCAGCGACCTCAGATGGCGCGGGGGCGGAGCTGGCCGCGGGCGCATCGCGCTGTCCCTGCATCCACCAGAGCCCGACCACCCCGGCCAGAATCGCCAGGACGACGGCCGCCCACCAGGGCCAACGAGATGAGGGTGGCCGCTGATGTTGGCGCGACTTGCTGCGCTCTCGAGACTTCTGGGCGCGTTTTTTACGGGATTTCTTGCTCATTTTTCCACAGGAACGAACATAGGCCCAGACCAGCAGGGCCAGATTTTGGTGACGTACATGCCGTTCTCTACAACTTTATCGGCCCAGCAGTATTCATGGCCCGGGCGGTCGTCATTCTCCACCACCGGCACATACCAGATGACGATATCTTCGTTGACTATAGCTTCGCCGTCGATGAACACTTCGGGCCCCTGACGATAATCCAGGTTGCAGCACACGCCCAGAGTGAGCATGTCGGCGTCGCCTTCATCGGGATGGTGTTTGACCACGTAGGCGTAGGCGTGATCGCCGCGACTGCCGTCGCCAAACTGCCCGCGGTTGGGCTGGACATAGTAACCGCTGGCGTCGGCGTTGGTGAAGCGATAGAGATAGCCTTCGGGGGTGACAGGCGTGTCCGACTCCTCTTTGAACCATTGCTCCTTCTCCCACACCTGCCATTCTTTACCATCCCACTGGGCAAAGGTCTGGCCGCCGCCATCGGGGGCGATGGGATCGATGCGATAGAGGAAGCGGTAGACCGCGTCGTTGCCGCAGCCCCGGCCCAAATTGGCCGCCATCACCCGAAAACGGCCATCGTTATAAAATTCGTAACGCTGGTTATAGCGATAGTTGCAGGGTTGGGGCCACAGGGGATGCACGAAATCCTGATTGATGTAGAAACCGATCTCGTTTCCGCCATCGTCGGTGATAGGCCCGATGTCGGGAGGACTCATGGCCACCACCGCGGCCGAGCTGAACATGGGACACCCGATGGCGTCGCTATAGCCGAATTGATCCTTGGTGGAGTAGCTGACATGATAATCCACCAGCTTGACGCTGCGCAACACCGGCGTCCCCTGGAAACTGACATCAGACAGGCGCAAGCCGTCGGAGGCGGTGAGGATGAAATCCATGCGCCAGCCATCCTTCTCCAACTCGTGAGATTGACGGCAGTATTCCTCAAAGATATCCTGACGCTCGACGGTTTCCTCGGTGGGAAGACCGCCGCTGAAGTCGCCGTAATCGGTCCAGCGCACCGCCACCAGCTTTTTGTCGGTCAGATCGACAATGGCCCACAGGGCTTTATCTTCCAGCTCGAAAGTAGGCGCTACGCAGAGATGGTGGGAGAGCTCGCAGGCGGTGTTGTTGAAGGTGGTCTTGACGCCCGCCATGGTGGGAGAATCGGGATCGGGCTTGAAGCCCAACGCCTCCTCCACCTC
>JALSPL010000318.1 GCA_026985975.1 Anaerolineae bacterium
GTAATTGCCGGGCGGCGTTTGCAAAGAATTGCAGGCGGGGCCCTCGTTGCCAGCAGCGGCCACGAAGAAAACGCCCGCATCCCGCAGCGCTGCCGTGGCAAACCACAGGGTTTCTTCATCACAGCCTTCGATGCGGGCGGGGCAACCCCACGAGTTGGTGCTGACATCCGCGGCCAGCTCGGGCCGACCGTCCGTGAACGGATCGCCATCCTGCGGGTAGGGAGCCAGCATAAATTGCATACAGGTGAGATAGTAGGCCGGGCTGCCGAAGGCCCGCACCAGGTTGGCGCAGGCGAACCACTCGGCGTCCGGCGCCACGCCCACCAGATCGTCTCCGGCCGCGGTGGCCAGGGTGTGGGTGCCATGCCCGTTGATGTCGTAAGGGTGAGGCTTGCCATACCAGGGATCCAGCCAATTGTAGTCATCCGCGCCCATCTCGTTGCCGCGATAGCCATCGGCCAGGGCGGGGTGGGTGGCGTCCACGCCCGAGTCGGATTGCCCGATGACCACCCCCTCACCCCGGACGCCCAGTTCTTCCCACACTTTGGGGACGCCCATGGCTTCCAGTCCCCAGGTGGGCTTTGCAGGTTGACTGGCGTTGCCAGCGGTCATCGGCGGCAGTTCGGGGATGGGCCGCAGCTCGGGGCTGTAGACGATTTTGAGCACATCTGGCCGGCGGGCGATCTGCCAGCGACGAATGGCGGAGGCGTGCACCTCGACGCCATTGGTGAGATAATAGCGGGTGTAGGGGATGCCGCGGGCATCCAGCCACGCCATCAGGTTCTTCTGGTCGAAATCCGCCTGTTCCACCAGGGTTCGATACACCCAGGCCCGGCGCTCGTCGACATCGCCGATGCTTTTGGCGTGGGAAAGATCGGCCTGGGTGCGCATGACCACGAAGAAATCATCGCCAAAAAAACCGGGATGCCCGACCAGCAGATACGCCGCCACTGCGGCCACTGCGGCCACGCCCGCCAACCCGCCCCAGATGAGCTTCATTTTCGGGCGCAGCAACGCCCCAGAGAGGATCATCGAAGCAAACAGCGCGCCCCAGCCCATGGTCACCGTCCAGGTTGTGGCGGCAAAGGCGTATTTGGTCGCCTCGCCGCTGAACAGCCCGTACAGGTTCAGCTCGATGGGATCGAAGAAGGCCAGTGGTCCCAACGCCGCCAGCCAGGCCAAAACCAGCCCCGCACCAGCCGGATATTTGCGCTGCCCGAGGCCGAACAGGGCCAGAGGAAAGCCCAACGCCGGCAGCACGCCCATGAGCAGCGATTGATAATCCATCTGCCCCCAGCTCCCCCCCAGCATGAGAAAGGAGACCAGCAGGGCGCTGCCGCCCAAAAAAAGATTGCGCCGCGGGCTGGCGCCTCCCGCCAACTGCGGCAACAGATAGGCGGCCAATCCGACCATGGTCAAGGCCAGGGTCAGGGCCTGAAGTCCGTCCACCAGCACATCCCAGCCATTGCCCAGCGCCCCGAACTTGAGCCAGGGGATGAGCATGAGCAGGCCCAGAAGCAAGGCCAGCAGCAGCGCCGTCCCATCGCAGCGCCCCAGGCGCCCCTTTTTGCCTGACCAGGCCAGCAGGCCCGCGCCCAGCAGCAAGCCCAGCGCCGCACGCATCAGCGCCGCGGCGTAAGTGGCGTCGGGCGGGAACAGCGCCCGCGGCAGCAGAAAGAGCAGCGAGGCCAGGGTCGCCCACAGCAGCGTGCGCACCACGACGCCCGGGCGAGGAGCTTTGATCAGCAATCCCAGCAGCAGCGGCAGACCGATGACCAACGGCGCAATCAGCCCCAGCGCCAGCGCCTCGCGCTGAGACATGCTCAAGGTCGTGATGTCGCCATACCAGGCATAGCCCAGCGACCACCACTGGATGAGCATGGTCATCAATAGCGCCCACCCCATCAGTCCAAAGATAACCAGCCAGGCCAGCGTGTTGTTGGATGAACGGGCGGGCGTAGAGGAGGATGGGGCGTTTGTCATGTTAGCAACCTGTTGGGATGGAAGGAAACGGATTGATCAGGAAACTGGGACACCAGGAAACTGAGATCATACGAGAGACCGGGATGCCGTCGCTTTTTGTTCCGATGTTAGCTATTTTGCGCCAAAGCCGAAGGAAACGCAAAAGCAAGTATAGCCAGATGCGTCAATCTCCGACAAGCGCAACGCATTCCATATTTGACATACCCTGTCTGATGTTCTAAAATTAGCTAGATTAGCTAGATTTTCAGGAGGCGATAATGACAACAATCTGGCGTTTAGCCGATGCAAAAAATCGATTCAGCGAACTTGTTACACGCACATTAACCGAAGGCCCACAACGCGTACGCCGACGCAATGATGAGGTTGTCGTCATCTCTTCCGAAGAGTACGCCCGACTCACAGGAGAGCGCCCCACCTTCAAGGCGTTTCTTATGCAGCCAGCGGGCCTTGACGACCTGGATTTGAGCCGTGACCGCTCCATCATGCGCGAGACCGAACTATGAGAGTCTTGTTGGACACCTGCGTTCTTTCTGAACTCCAACGCCCCAACGGGAGCCCTGCTGTCAAAAAGGCCATCACAGCTTTAGCCGATGATGATATTTTCATCAGCGCTCTCAC